>CAJFNZ010000117.1 GCA_904395905.1 uncultured Oscillospiraceae bacterium
ACCAGTTCGACGCCTGGGACGTGGTCAACGAGGCCATGCGCGACAATCCCGACAACCCCACCGACTGGCGCAACGCCCTGCGCCACGGCGACCTGCCCATTGAACGGCCGGCTGCCTGGTACCAGGCGTACTCCAACGGCGGCAACGGCTGGGACTACGTCTACGACGCCTTCTGCTTCGCGCGGAAGTACGCCCCCAACGCCAAGCTCTTCTACAACGACTTCAACGATGAAGAGCTGGCCAACAAGGCCATCGCCATCGTGTCCATGGTCAACGAACTGAACGCCCGGTATGCCGAGGAGCACCCCGAGGATCCCCGGATGCTCATCGAGGGCATCGGCATCCAGAGCCATTACAGCACCCGGCTGAACCTGGACAACCTGGAGCACAACCTGCAGCTCTACGCCTCCACCGGCTGCGAGATCCACATCACCGAGCTGGACGTCCAGTACAACGGCGGCGGCGGGGATGTGACAGAGATTCAAAGGCCGTGGGGAAAGTCGTATGAATATCGTTTGACGCCGGAGGAGGAGAAGGAGCAGGCCGAGTTCTACGCCCGGCTGTTCATGCTCTACAAGAAGTATGCCGCCTACATCGAGCGCGTCACCTTCTGGGGCACCAACGACCAGAACTGGCGCGCCAGCGGCTGCCCGCTGCTCTTCGACATCGACTGGAACGTGAAGGAAGCCTACTACGCCGTAGCCGACCCCGAGGGCTATCTGGGGATTGGCAAAGAGGCCCCGAAGCTCTCCGGCTTCGTCTACAACGGCGAGGAGTTCCTGACCCACGGCGACGGCCTGGACCTCTATGAGGTGGACGTCAACGTGCCCGACGAGGTCTCGCAGATCTCCTTCTCCGAGGCCAACCTGAGCCTTCCCGAGGGCGTCACCGCGACCGTCAGCCTCTCCAACGGCGGCCGGGTCACCGACGACGCCCCCTGCACCGCCACGGTGCGCGTCGCGTGGGCCGATGCGCCCCAGTCGTACACCGAGTACCAGATCCACTTCGGCCACATGACCGTCGCCTGGGAGGGCGACAGCAACCACGCCGACACCGGCTACCGCTCTTCGGCCCAGGTGCGCTTCAGCGACGGCGAGACGGTCCTGACCCTGGAGCAGCTGTTCATCGGCGACGACGGCAGCGTGCAGACCTACACCGAGCCGGTGGACCCGCTGCCCAAGAACGAGAGCGGCCTTGTCTGGGTGGAGACCGGCAGCGAGCTGTCCGACGCCTACCTGAACACCGTCACCCTCAAGAAGTCCATCTACGACGGCGACGAGCTGGTTGCGCCGGCCCGTGCCACCGACTTCCCGGAGCCGGAGAGCTACTACCAGCTGACCACCGACCTCCAGCCGGGCAAGACGTATATTATTGTCTCGTCGGAGAGCGGGCTGGCCCTGACGCACCGGGCCAAGGGTGGCGACAATAACCCGATACCGCCGGTCAAGGCGGACGGCTATATCCTTACTGCGGACGTTCAGGGCTACTTTGGCACTGAAGTTACCGTTGAGGGCGACCGGATTACCGGCCCGGAGATGATTCAGGACAACATCCGCTTCATCCTCCTGCCCCTGGAGAGCCCGGCCAGCGAAACCGTTGCGGGTGCGGGACAGGGCTATGCCCTCCTGAGCCTGGTCCACGGCGGCATAATCCAGCCCTACATCCTCCAGCGGAGCGAGGGGTCGGATGACACCCTGCCTATGACCTCCGGCAGCACCATCGGCGACAAGGACCTGGACCGCGCGGTCTGGTACCACACCGACTTCGACCCGGTGACGAAGGAGACGGTTCTCTACCAGCGGACCCCCACCGAGGGCCTGACCTACGTCCTGGCCGGCAATGCGAACGGCTTTGCCGCCCGCGGCGGCACGGGCGACCTGTCGGAGTACGAGCAGTATGGCCGTGTGAAGTTCTATGAGTACGTCACCGAGCCCACCTACGTCTACGACATCACCACCGAGGCCCGCGGCAGCGGCACCGTGACGACCGACGTCTCCTTCGCCGAGGCCGGCCAGACCGTCCGCGCCTACGCGGTGGCCAGCGACGGCGTGGTGCTGGAGGAGCTGCGGATTGAGGACGCCGACGGCGCCAGCGTTCCCCAGACGCCTGCCGAGGGCGGTGCGTACTTCACCATGCCCGACTCCAGCGTCCATGTGACGGCCGTCTTCAGCGACGCCCCGGCTGAGGAGCCCGACGAGCCTGGCAGCTCCGGCGGTTCCAGCGGCGGTACCGGCCACAGCGGCAGCAACGCCATCACCGTCCAGTCGGACGGCCACGGCACGGTGAAGCTCAGCCGCGACAAGGCCCCCTACGGCGCGAAAGTGACCATCACCGTCCGCCCCGACGCGGGGTATGTGCTGGACAGCCTGGTGGTCCGTGACTTTGCCGGCAACCCGGTGAAGGTGACCGACGAGGGCAACAACCAGTACAGCTTCCTCATGCCCGTTTCCCGCGTGACGGTCGAGGCCGTCTTTGTCCCGTCCGGCGAGTCGGGGTCGGCGCTGCCCTTCACCGATGTGCCGGAGAATGCCTGGTACTATGACGCCGTGGTCTACGCCTACGAGAACGGCCTGATGTCCGGTACCAGCGCGACGACCTTCAGCCCGAACGCGCAGACCACCCGCGGCATGATTGTCACCATCCTCTACCGGCTGGAGGGCAATCCGAACGTGACGGCGGCTGGTGGGTTCACGGACGTGGCCGGCCAGATGTACTATGCCGACGCCGTCGCCTGGGCTGCGGCCAACGGCATCGTCAACGGCTACAACGACACCACCTTCGGCCCCAACGACCCGATTACCCGGGAGCAGATGGCGGCTATCCTCTACCGCTACGCCCAGTACAAGGGCATGGACACCACGGCTGCGGCGGAACTGACCGGCTACACCGATGCCGGCAGCGTCAGCGCCTATGCCGAGCCGGCCATGGCTTGGGCCTGCGGCGAGGGCCTCATCAGCGGCACCAGCGCCACCACGCTCTCGCCCCTCGGCACGGCGACCCGCGCCCAGGTGGTGACCATCCTGATGCGCTTCGCCGCCAACAGCTGAACCAACCTACCCCTGCGGCGGGGGCAATCCTCCTTGCCTCCGCCGCTCCTTGCACCACCCGCCTCTCCGGCACCCGGAGAGGCGGTTTTTTAGACATCAGTACACAGCTGCGGTGGCTCGAGCGCCAGCCTGTACCGCCGCGCGAACGCGGCACGGCAGCGCGCAGAAGATCCTGGTTTTTTGGACATCCATACACAACTGCGGTGGCTCGGGCGCCAGCCTGTACCGCCGCGCGAGCGCGGCACGGTGGCGCGCAGAAGATCCTAATTTTTTTGACATCCGTATAACATTGCGGCAGCGCGGGCGTAAGCCCGCGCCAGACTGTCAAAAAACCGCAATGCCGTGCAAGAAGGCAGCGTGTGTCTTGCACGAGGAAAAGCCCTCGGCAGAGTTTCGCCCGCCGAAGCGGGCGAAATAAAGTTGGGTTCTGTTTTTTCCGGGGACATGCGCCTCGGAAAAAACACTTCTCAGGCTCCGAGTGTGCGGCCCGCAGGGCCGTGCGCGTGGGAGCCTGCACCCCCTCGCCACAATGCCTGCATTTTGGCGACCGCGTGTCGAGTTTCTCGACACGCTGAGCGCGGGCGTAAGCCTGCGCTGCCGCGGTTCCCTATGGCGTGTCGGGGAGATATTCCAAAATATCGGGAAGCCGGCAGTCCAGCACCTTGCAAAGCGCATCGAGTGTGTTGGTGGAGACCGATTCTCCGGCCTTCAAGCGGCGGATGGTGGAACTGCTGACGCCGCCTTTGGCTTGCAGCGTATACGTCGTCGCACCGCGCCGCCGCATGGTTTCCCACAGCGGACGATAGGAAATCATTCGGCGGCTTCGCCGGTAAAGGTCTTGCAGTAGGGGGCCAGGGTGCAGGCCTCGCAGCGGGGGGCGCGGGCGGTGCAGACGGCGCGGCCGTGGAGGACAATCCGGTGGCAGAAGTCCGACGACTCCTCCGGTGGCAGCACCTGCCACAGCTGCTGCTCCACCTTGGCCGGGTCCTTCCCCTGGGCCAGCCCCAGGCGGTTGGTAATCCGGATGCAGTGGGTGTCGCAGACCACCGCCGGCTTGTGGTAGATGTCCCCCAGCAGCAGGTTCGCCGTCTTCCGGCCGACGCCCGGCAGCTTCAGCAGCGCCTCCATGGTGTCGGGCACCTTGCCGCCGTAGTCCCGCAGGAGCATCTGGCAGGCCAGGACAATGTCCCGCGCCTTGTGGTGGTAGAAGCCGCAGGTGCGCACGTAGTCCTCCACCTCGGCCACGTCCGCCTCGGCGAAGGACTCCAGCGTCGGGAACCGGGCGAACAGCGCCGGCGTCACCTGGTTCACCCGGGCGTCGGTGCACTGGGCCGAGAGGCGCACCGAAATCATCAGCTCATAGTCCTTGCCGTACTCCAGCGCGCACAGGGCGTCCGGGTAGGCCTCCTTCAGGGCGGCGATGATGCCTGCCACCCGCTCCTGCATCTCCATGGGAATCCCTCCGACGGCTTTCGTCACGTTTTGATACAACCCATTCTACCATACTTCGCGCCGGGAGGAAAGGCCCAGATTGCCGGCCCGCGCCCGGTTGCGTTTTTTGCGCCCATCCTCTATAATGTCTCTGAAAGAACGGCCCGCGCCCGGGCCGTCGCGGAGGAGGGGAAGGGATGTACCAGCCGTTGGCCGACCGGATGCGGCCGCAGTCTCTGGACGACGTGGTGGGCCAGGACCAGATTCTCGGCCCCGGCGGGCTGCTGCGGCGGATTGTGGAGTCGGGCCGGATCCCCAATCTCATCTTCTACGGCCCCTCGGGCGTCGGCAAGACCACCGTGGCCAACCTGATTGCCCGGCGGACGAACCGGAAATTCTGCAAGCTCAACGCCACCACCGCCACCTCTCAGGACATCCGGGACGTGGTGGCCCAGCTGGGGACCCTGATGGCCCCCGAGGGCATCCTGCTGTATCTGGACGAGATCCAATACTTCAACAAGCGCCAGCAGCAGTCCCTGCTGGAGCACATCGAGAACGGGAAAATCATCCTGATTGCCTCTACCACGGAGAACCCGTACTTCTACATCTACAACGCCATCCTCAGCCGCTCGACGGTCTTTGAGTTCCGGCCTCTGGGGCCCGAGGCGGTCCGCAAGGCTGTGAACCGGGCCGTGGCCTTCCTGGAGCGGGAGTCGGGCCTGGCCTGCCGGGCGGAGGAGGGCGTCTGGGACTTCGTCGCCCAGGCCTGCGGCGGCGACCTGCGCAAGGCCCTCAACGCCGTGGAGCTGCTGTTCTCGGCCGGGGCCGTGGCGGAGGACGCCGTCACCGTGACCATGGCCGACGCCCGGGCGGCGACCCAGAAATCGGCCATGCGCTACGACCGGGACGGGGACAGCCACTACGACCTCCTCTCGGCCTTCCAGAAGTCCATCCGGGGCTCGGACCCCGACGCCTCGGTCTACTACCTGGCCCGCCTGCTGGCCGGCGGCGACCTGGCCTCGGTCTGCCGGCGGCTGCTGGTCATCGCCGCCGAGGACGTGGGACTGGCCCATCCCCAGGCCATGGCCGTGGTCAAGGCCTGCGTGGACGCCGCCTTCCAGCTGGGGCTGCCCGAGGCCCAGTTGCCCCTGGCCGAGGCGGCGCTGCTCCTGGCCACCTGCCCCAAGTCCAATTCGGCCGCCATGGCCATTGCCGCGGCGGCGGCCGACGTCCAGGCGGGCCGGGGCGGCGACGTGCCGGACCATCTGAAGGACGCCCACTACGCCGGGGCCGCCCGGCTGGGCCGGGGGCTCACGTACCAGTACCCCCACGACTACCCGAACCACTATGTGGACCAGCTGTACCTGCCCGAGAGCCTCCGGGGCGTCCAGTACTACCGGTACGGCCCCAACAAGACCGAGCAGGCGGCCCTACGGTATTGGGAGGCCGTCCGGGGCAGCGGCTGAGGCAAAGGTCCGGCAGATGCCCGGGACGGTGGGGCTGTACTGCCAGGCGTCCAGGTGCCCCTCGGCCCGGGGAATGACGGCCGGCAGGCCGCCCACGGTGCAGTGGAGGCGGTGGGCCTCGTCGCACCAGAGGGCCGGGCCGGTGACCAGTTCCCCGCGCGCCTGGAGCCGGCGGAGCCGTTCGGGCGTCATGGCCGGCGTCAGAGGCGCCAGGGCCTCGGGAAGATAGCAGTTCATCGAACTCCCCTTTACGCATTTATTACCATCCTATGCAGCCGGCGTGCGGCCGGAGAAAGGAGCGACCATGGACATCCGACTGGGGGATATTCTCCTCATGAAGAAGCCCCATCCCTGCGGGGAAAAGCGGTGGCGGGTGCTGCGGGTCGGCATGGATTTCCGCCTCAAGTGCCTGGGCTGCGGCCATGAGGTCCTGCTGCCCCGGAGCCGCGCGGAGAAAAACATCCGCGCCGTTCAACGGGAAAGCGACGAAAAACCCTGACGCAGCCGGGGATTTCCCCGGGGAAAAGCCTTGGGAAACCGTAAATTTGAAACAATCTGACGAGAGACAGGCCGCAACTCCCATGGGAATTGCGACCTGTTTTTTGTGTCTCCGGCGCTATACTTTGTCCACAGGAGCTTGGGAGGTGCGGCCGTGACCATCTACGTCGATTCTCTGTTTCTCATCAACGCCGCCCTCAACGGCCTGCTGCTGCTGGGCAGCGCCCGCCTGGGCGGCGCGCCGGTCCGGCGGTGGCGGCTCCTGGCGGCGGCGGCGCTGGGCGGCCTCTACGCGGTGGGCTGCGTGCTGCCGGGGCTGTCGCTCCTGGGGAGCCTGCCGGGGAAGCTGATTTCCCTGGGGGCCATGGCGCTGTGCGCCTTCGGGGCCCGGCGGGAGACGGGCAAGCTGGCCTTGCTGTTCCTCGTCCTGAGCGTGGCCCTGGCCGGCGTGGTGGTGGCCATGGTGCAGGTCTTCGGCACGGGGCTGCTGGTGGTGGGGGGCGCGGCGTACTATCCGGTCAGCGGGCGGGTGCTGCTGCTGACGGCGGCGGTGCTGTACGTGCTGAGCCGGACGGTGTTCACGCGGCTGCTCCAGCACGCCGGCGGCGGCCTGGTGGCCGTGGAGCTCCAGGCCGGCGGCCGGGCGGTGAAGCTGACGGCCCTGCGGGACACCGGCTGCACCCTCCGCGACCCGGCCACCAACCGGGGGGTCCTGGTGGCGGAGTGGCGGGCGGCCCGGGCCCTGGCGCCCCCAGCGGCGGCCGCGGCCCTGGAGCCCGGGCGGCTGGGCGACCCGGCGTCGCTGCTGCCGGAGCTGACGGCGGCCGCGCCCGAGGGCAAGTGGCGGCTCATCCCCTACCGGGCGGTGGGCACCGCCGGCGGGCTGCTGCTGGCCATGGCCTGCGACAGCATCCGCGTGGAAAACCGGACGACGCCGGGGGGCGTCGTCGCCTTTTCGCCGACGCCGGTATCCGACGGCGGCAGCTATACGGCGCTGATAGGAGGGAGCGTATGATTCGGAATTTCTGGGAACTGCTCGCGCGGCTGGGGCTGGTGCCGCCGGGGAAAATCATGTACATCGGCGGCAGCGACGTGCTGCCCACGCCGCTGAAGGGCCCCGAGGAGCAGGCGCTGATTGCCCGCCTGGGGGAGGGGGACGAGGCGGCCAAGGCCACCCTCATCGAGCGGAACCTGCGGCTGGTGGTCTACATCGCCCGGCGGTTTGAGAACACCGGCGTGAACATCGAGGACCTCATCTCCATCGGGACCATCGGCCTCATCAAGGCGGTGGGCACCTTCAAGGCCGACCGGAACATCAAGCTGGCCACCTACGCCTCCCGGTGCATCGAGAACGAGATCCTCATGCACATCCGGAAGATCTCCGGCCAGAAGACGGAAATCTCCCTGGATGAGCCCATCAACACCGACTGGGACGGCAACGAGCTGCTGCTCTCCGACGTGCTGGGCACCGACGGGGACACCGTCGTCCGGCCCATGGAGGAGAGCGTGGACCTCCAGTTGCTCCACCAGGCGCTCGAGCGGCTGCCGGAGCGGGAGAAGCGGATTGTCGTCATGCGCTACGGCCTCGGCGGCCGCCGCGAGCGGACCCAGAAGGAGGTCGCCGACCTGATGGGCATTTCCCAGTCCTACATCTCCCGCCTGGAAAAGCGCATCATGGTCCGCCTCCGCCGCGAAATCGCCCGCCAGATTTAAGATTGCAATACACAGCTGCGGGTGCTTGACTATCGGGCCCCTACCGCCGTGCGCGCACGGCACGGTGGGGCTCTGAAAAACGGACTTTTTTCGCTTGCCTACGGGTAGCGTCATCAAAAGTTTTCGTCCACCTTTTCGCGTCGGAGCAAAGTACGCTAAGCTCTGTTTCCGCCTGCGGGCTGACGCCCTCCGGCGAAAACTCCGCCCGCTCCCTTGCCCCTCCTTCTCCCCACGCGACCCGCTGGCGCTGGGCTCGCGTGGGGGCCCCGTTTTGTCTCCACTTACGGCAGCGCAATTATTAAAAG
>CAJFNZ010000118.1 GCA_904395905.1 uncultured Oscillospiraceae bacterium
AGCTGTGGGCGAAGATCTGGATGGGCCGGCCGATGTCGTGCTCCATCAGCTGGAACTCCCGGCCCACGTACTCGGTGAACTTGCGGATGTTCAGGTTGCTGTCCACGAACAGGATGCCAATCATCGTCGAGGAGAGGAAATTCGACATATCGTTGGTCATCATGGTCAGCTCGTCCAGCTTCAGCTGGTGCTCGGTGTTGACGGTGTACAGCTCCTCGTTGACCGACTGCAGCTCCTCGGTGGAGCTTTGCAGCTCTTCGTTGGCCGTCAGCAGCTCCTCATTGGCCGCCTGCAGCTCGCCGTTGACCGTCTCCAGCCGCTGGATGGTGGCGCGCAAATCGCTCTGGGACACCTGGAACTCCCGCTCCAGGTCGGCGATGCGCCGGGCCGCCGTGGCGTCAATATCGTACTTCTCCACCACGCCGCCCACGTCGGCCGGCTGGCTCTCCTGGAAGAGTACGGCCGTCAGCCCCTCCGCCTCGCCGCCATTCCCGCTGGAAATGGGCTGCACCAGGAGGTTGACGACCCGCCGGCCCGACGGGCAGTCCACGGTGATGTCGGTGTAGGTGACCGGCCCTCCCTCGCTGCGGCACCGGCTCAGGGCCGTGGCCGCCACCAGGGAGAGGTCCTTGTTGAGCATACTGAAAAAGTTCAGCGTGGCCTTCCCCGGGGCCAGCGTCAGGTAGTCGGCGTAGTTGCCGAAGAAGTGCAGGACCGTGTCGTCCTGGTCCACCACCACCGAAGCCGGCAGGAACCGCTCGAGGAAGTGGGTGTACAGCTCCTCGGCGCCGCCGTCCTCGCTCTGGCCGCTGACGGCGTGGAAGCTCTTGAGGGAGATGGCCTGGACGTTGGGCGTGTTGTAGGTGGGCGGCGTCAGGTCCTCCACCTTTCCCTCCCCCTTGTGGAGGTAGATCTTCTCCGTGCTGCACACCGGCTTGAAGAGGTTCACGTACTCCCCGGCCGTCTCGCTCTTGCCCAGGAACAGGTAGCCGCCCTTCTTCAGGGCCGAGTGGAAGATGGCGAACAGCCCCCGCCGCAGCACCGGCTGGAAGTAAATCATCACGTTCCGGCAGCTGATCATGTCCAGCTTCCCGAAGGGCGGGTCGGAGAGCATATTGTGGGTGGCAAAGACAATCATCCGCCGGATTTCCTTGACAATCTGGTACTGGTCGTTCTGCTTGATGAAGAACTTGGCCAGCCGGTCGGGCGTCACGTCGTCGATGATATTCTCGGAGTAGAGGCCCCGGCTGGCCTGCTCGATGGCGCGGCTGTCCACGTCGGTGGCGAAGATCTTCACGTCCCGCTTGACCTCCAGCTCCTCCATGACCTCATGGAAGAGGATGGCAATCGAGTACGCCTCCTCGCCGGTGGAGCAGCCGGCGCTCCAGACGCGGATGGGCTCGTCCTCCTTGGCCCGGTCCACAATTTTATAGATGGCGTTGTACTTGAGCTTTTCAAAAAAGTCCGGATCCCGGAAAAAGTTCGTGACGCCGATGAGAATCTCCTTGATGAGGATCTGCACCTCCTCGGCGCTGTCCCCCAGGAGCCGGGCGAACTCCGAGAGGGAGCCGCTGTGGGTGACCAGCATCCGCCGCTCGATGCGCCGGAGGATGGTGGAGCGCTTGTAGTAGGTGAAGTCGATGCCGCTGGCGTTTTTGAGAATCGTGTAGATGTGGGAGAGGGTCTCCTCCTCCGAGAACAGCGCCTCCTCCTCGCCCAGAGGCCCGTCGGCCTTGGGCGCCCGGAGCAGCACCGGCGTGTTGGAGAAGTTCAGCACCTCGTCGGCAATCTCCTCCGGAGAGAGGACGAAGTCGGCCAGCCCCGTCTTGATGACGCTCTTGGGCATCCCGTCGAACTTGGCCGTCTCCGGCTCCTGGGCGATGACCAGGCCGCCGTGCTCCTTGACGGCCTTGACGCCGTTGGTGCCGTCGGAGCCGGTGCCGGAGAGGACCACCACGATGGCGTGCTCCCGCTTCTCCTCGGCCAGGGCGGTGAAAAAGATGTCAATCGGATGATTCAGCGTCCCCGGCGCATAGTCCCCCAGCAGCAGCCGCCCGTCCCGGATGGTCATGTACTTTTTCGGGGGAATCAGGTAGACCGAGTCCGGCTCCACCACCGTGCCGTCGTCGGCCTGCAGGACCTTCATGCCCGTGTGCTTGCCCAAGATGTCGGCCATCAGGCTCTTGTAGTCCGGCGACAGGTGCTGCACCACCACGAAGCTCAGGCCGCTCCGGTTGGGCATCCGGCCGAAAAACTGCTGGAGCGCCTCCAGGCCCCCGGCCGATGCGCCGATGCCGATGATCAGCGGCGCGTTCTGGCTGCCGCCGGCGGGGGTGTTGTCGTTGATATTGCCCATGGTGCCTTCTCCTCCTCTTAGAGGCGGGCCGGCTTGACGGCCGCGCTCCGCAGATACTTCGTTTCAAACTGTTCCACCGGCAGAGGCCGGTCGTAGTAATAGCCCTGGCCGTACCGGCAGCCCACTTCTTTGAGCGCCGCAATCTGGGCCGCCGTCTCCACGCCCTCGGCGATGCAGGCCATGCCGCAGGTCTGGCAGATCTGCACCAGGTCCTGGACCAGCATCCGGTTGATGGGGTTGCTGACCAGCTCCGCGATGAGGCTGCGGTCCAGCTTCACCGTGTCAAACCGCACATTGGTGAACAGGGACAGGTTGGCGTACCGGGAGCCGAAGTCATCCAGGCTGACGCGGATGCCCAGCTGCCGGAACTGCTCCACGGCCTCGCCCAGCCGGCCGGCGTCCACGCCGCCGACGCTCTCGGTGATTTCCAGCTCCAGGGCGTCGGCGGGCACCTGGGGGTACCGGCTCTGGATGGCCAGAATGGACGCCAGCGCCGCGGAGTTGAACAGGGTCATCCGGGACAGGTTGACCGACACCCGCAGGAGCCCTCTCCCCTCTTCCCGCCAGCGGTCCACCAGCGACAGCGTCCGCTCCAGCACGAAGAGGTCCAGGTCCCGGATGGCGCCGCTCCGCTCCAAATTCTCGATGAACTGGGACGGCGCGATGATGCGCCCCTCCTCGTCCACCCCGCGGACCAGCGCCTCGGCGCCGTACAGCGCTCCGGTGTACATATCGATTTTGGGCTGGAAAAACACCACAAACCGCCCGGCCCGGGCCGCCTCGCCGATGCTGTGGTAGTCCCCCTGGTATCGGAGCGCCGTCGTGACATCCGGCTGCTCACAGCGCATCAGGGTCCTGGCCTCCCCCACCAGCTCTTTCCCGGAAAAGGCGCCCTCAGCCCAGGCGTAGCCCACCCGGACCTCCTTGGGATAGCGCCGCTGGGTGATGGCGCGGAACCGGGCGCACCGCCCCTGGAACATCTGTCGGGTGGTGTTGGGGCAGAGGGCCACAAACTCCGCCTCCCAGGTGCGGAACAGCAGCGTCGGCCCGAAAATATCCGCCAGGGCCTTGGAGACGTACCAGAGCAGCTTGCTTCCGTACTGGAAGCCCAGGCTGCTGTTGATGGCCGGCAGGCCGGGGATGTCCACGCAGATGGCGCCCATGGAGCTGTACCGCTCCGAGGTGAGGTCGCCGACGGCCCCCATGTAGGAGCGAAGGTTCTGCATACTGGTCAGGGGCGTGTCGCCCTCCGCCCGCAGCTGGCGGCTCCGGAACCGCTCCCGCTCCCGGAGGATGTACGGAATCAGCGTGCTGAACAGGGCGGCGTCCGCCGGGTGCTCCCGGGAATTCTCGATGCAGAGGAAGCCCTTCAGATACTCCCGGGTAATCAGCGGAAACACCGTGAAGTACCACGGCACGTTCTCACTCTGGGGCTGCCGGGCCAGCGGGTGGGCCCGCGTCAGGAACACCGGCGCCATCTCCTCCATGCACCGCTGGAGCAGCGGCACCCGCTCCACCGCCATACCTGAGACGGCCTGCTGGATACTGTGCTTCCTGGGGTCGGTCCACTCATAGGGCATGGTGACCACGCGCCGGTTCTCCGAGAGCATCAGCACATACACCCGGTCGGCATGGTAATACGTCCCGATATAGCTGAGGACGCTCTGGATGGACGCCTCCAGGGAGTCGGCCGACAGCATCGCCGACACGCAGTGGAACGCCACGTCCTTCTCCTCCGGGGAGAGCGGGCGCTCCATCTCCGCCACGTGGATGGTGATGTGGTCGTCGCCGCCGGCCTGCGATTCCGGCCAGGCCCAGTCGTCCTCCTCGCTGGAAAAGGCCACGACGTCCTCGGCGGCATTGCGCCACAGGTCGCAGACCCGGGCTGCCTGGGTCACCATCGCCTCGTACCGGGCCCCGGCCGCCTGGCTCCAGGACACGCCGGCGACGAACCGCAGCGCTGCCAGGGAAGTCTCCCCCTCCAGCGCCGAGCGGACAAAGGTGAACGCCCCCTCCAGGCGGCGGCGCAGCTCCAGCTGGGAGCTGACCTCCGGAAAAAACACGACAATCCGGTCCGCCCCCCAGGCGCCGGCCGCGCAGCTGCTTCCCAGGGCCAGGGACAGGGCCGTCGCCATATCGTGCCGCAGCCGCTCCCGGGCGCCCGCCTGCTCCGACAGCAGGCGGCTCAGGCCGCCCAGCAGCACGACGGCCGCCGCGCAGCTTCCGGCCGTCTGCCGGGTCAAGTACGCCTCCGCCAGCAGGCCGACGGTCTCCTGCGTGTACAGGCCCGTGTCCGGCTCCCGGGCCACGTTGCCGCCCAGGGCCTGCTCCCACTGGCGGAGCAGATTCTGGCGGCTCATGTAGAGAAAGAGATACACCTCGTGGCTCAGCGGGTCCTCTACCAGGTTCGACGTCTGGCGGACCCAGTGGATGCTGCCGCCGCCGTCCACCCGCCGGTAGACGCGGGACATCCACCGGACGCCGGCGGAAAACTGCTCCAGCAGCCATTGCCGCGTGAAGGGCCGGCCGTCCTCCCGGCCGAAGACGCGGCCCGCCTCTTGGCCGAGCAGCTCCTCGCAAGTGGCCTCCTGCCATCGCCCGCTCAGATCCCGCCCCTCCTGCCAGACGTCTCGGACGACGTTCTGGCTCAGGTTGGCCCGGATGCCTGCAATCAGGTCCCCGGCCATGGCCTCCGGCAGGCTCCGCTTGAGCACCGGCTTGGCCTCCTGGCCGGAAAATCCCTGGGGCAGGCTCTCGAGGATTCCCACGGCCTTGGTCGCCCGCCCCACCTCGTCAAACAGCATCCGGTAGGACATGGCCACCCAGCCATAGCACCCCGTATCATGGTACTGAACCACAAAATTCCCATAGCCCTGGGTCCGCCCGGACAACAGCTCCTCGGCAAACTCCCGGAAGCGCGGAACGGAATTGGGGTGGATTCGCCCCTCCGTCACCAGCTCGTCCGGGAAGCGCACCGCGTACACGGCGCCGTCGGCGTCCTGGGAAAACCGCCGGTAGGTCCCGGCCTGGACATCCACCTCCCAGAGCTGCTGCTGGGTCTGGTCGAAGGCCGTCTGGAGCCGCTCGTTGATTTCCTCCAGCCGCCGCTCGTTCTCCTTGAACCGGGAGACGTCGGTGGTCGTCACCAGCATCACGGGGTAGGGGTTGTCATAGGCAATGCGCACCGCCCGGATGTGCCACCAGGCCCAGCTGCTGGCGTTGGGCGAAACCCGGTGGGTGTGGTCCACCACCTGGTTCTCCTCCAGCCCCTCCCGGAAAGCCGCCTCGAGCCCCACCAGGTCGTCGGGGTGGATGACCTCGTCCAGGGGCTTGGGCAGCCGGAAGGAGAGCGGGTCCGCCCCAATCAGCCGGCAGAAGCTGGCGCTCACATAGATGAGCCGCATCGACTCCCCCATCTCCAGCAGCGCCACGCCGCTGTCCATATACTCCAGCAGGCCGTTGATGGGGATGGTGCTGACCCGGCGGAACTCCTCGCTGATTTCCATCTGGCCGCCGTTCTTGATGCAGAAGCTGTGCTTGCCGCTCTTTTTGGCCTTATAGAGCGCGGCGTCGGCGCCGCTGTACAGGTCTTCAAACTTCTGGCCGGCCCCGGCGCCCACATAAATCCCCACGCTGGCCGTCAGGGACACCACCGGGCCGGACCCAAGGGACAGCTGCAGCTCCTCGCAGATTGCCGTCCCCTTTTTCCGCGCCAGCTTCTCGGTAATCAGCGGCCCGGAGAGGAAAATCAAAAACTCGTCCCCGCCCAGCCGTCCGACGATGTCGTTGGCCCGGAACAATCCCGACAGGACCCGGGCCGACTGCCGGATGGCCTGGTCGCCGGCCTGGTGCCCCAGCGTGTCGTTGACCGCCTTGAACTCGTCCATATCCACAATGAACAGGGCGCAGCTGTCCTCCGGCCCCATCTCCCGCAGGCGCTTTCGGATGTACTGTTCCGCCGTCACGCGGTTCAGGAGTCCCGACAGGGCGTCCTTGGTCGCCTGCTCCCGCAGAGCCTCGAACTGATGCTGCAAGGTTTCCGTATCCGGAAGGAAAGCGCTCATCTTATCCATACATCCCCTCTGCGGAAGTCGCCCGGCCAGACCGGCAGAATTCCAGAATCAGACGCGATTGGGGTCGGCTCCGGGACCATCCGCATCGGGTGCGCGGCGATTCCGCCCGGCCGCCCCGGTGCGGGGCGGCCATCGGCGATGGTCCTGACGGCTCTCTTGTACCAGTATACCACAAATTTCGCAAAAAGGAAGGAATTTCAGCAGGTTTCCAAATACAGGGCCCCGGCGGCGTCCGGCCCCTCAGCGCACGCGGCGTCCCGCGGCGTAGACGGCCCGGATGTCCGCCGGCCCGCTCCGGTACAGCGCCCGCTCCAGCCGCTCCTCCAGCCGGCGCGGCGGAGCCACGGCAAAGGCGCCGTCGTCCAGCACCACCGCGTGGAGCTTCTCCCCCACGGGAAAGCCCGGCTGCCCGCCGAAGTACCGCTGGCCGGCCGACGTCCCCAGGTAGTAGGCCTCGGCCGCCGTCAGCGGCCGGCTGCCGTCGGCCATGCTCCGGACCTTGGAGGCCCGGATGGCGGCCGCCATCACCTGGGGCATGTACAGCTGGGCCCCGCCGGCGATGTCCGAGCCCAGCGCCACCGAAACGCCCTCGTCCAGCAGCTTCCGCACCGGGGCGGTGCCGGAGCAGATGTTCCCGTTGGAGTCGGGGCAGTGGACGGCCCAGACCCCGTGCGCGGCCATGGCCGCCCGCTCGGCCTCGTCGCTGTGGACGCAGTGGGCCATGAGCGTCCCCGGTTTCCACAGGCCGAACTTTTCATACGTCTCCCAGTACCGGCCGCAGTCGGGGTGCAGCCGGCGGACCCAGTCGATTTCCGCCCGGTTCTCGCTCAGGTGGGACTGGACCGGCAGCTGCCGCTCCCGGGCCAGGCGGCCCAGGAAGGCCATGACCGCATCGCTGCACGACGGCGTGAACCGGGGCGTCAGGATGGGCCGGATCCGGCGGAAATCCCCGCAGGCCTCCAGCCACCGCACCGTCTCGGATTGGGAGGATTCGGCCGTCTCCTGGAGGTCCTCCCCGCCGTTGCGGTCCATGTTCACCTTCCCCACAAAGCCCGAGATCCCGGCGCGCTCCAGCTCCTCCATGAGCGCCAGCGTGGCGTCGGTGTGGAGGGAGGAGAACATCGCCACCCGGGTGGTGCCGCCGGCAATCAGCTCCGCGGCCAGCCGCCGGTAGACTTCCCGGGCGTACGCCACGTCGGCGAAACGGGCCTCCATGGGGAAGGCGTAGGCCGACAGCCAGTCCAGCAGCGGCAGGTCCATGCCCATGCCCACCATGGGATACTGGGGGCCGTGGAGGTGCAAATCGCAGAATCCCTGGAGAATCAGGCAGTCCCCCCAGTCCTCCACCGGCTCGGCGCAGCCCTCCGGCACGGCCGGCAGCACGGCGTCCACCGCGCCGTCCTCCGTCAGGCGCAGGCAGCCGCCCGGCAGACACGTCAGCCGCCCCGGCTCCGGCGCGGCTATGAGATTTCCCTTCAGCAGCACGGCAATCCCTCCTTGGGTTGGATGTGCGGGCCGTTCCATCGCCGCGGCCCCTTTCCCCCAGTATAGCACAGCCGCCGGCTGCCAGGCAACCGGCGGCTGCGCCGCTCGGGCGAACCGGACCGCCGTCCGGCAGCGGCACGGGCGCCGCCCGAAAAAATGACGGGCGGAAACGGAACCCCGTCCCCGCCCGGCGGCTTACAGATTTTTCAGCTCTTTCATGCAGTTGGCGCAGATATTTTTTCCCTTGTAGTTGACGATGTTGTGGGCATCGGAGCAGAAGATGCACGAGGGCTCATACTTGCGGAGAATGATGGACGGCCCGTCCACATAGATCTCCAGGGAGTCCTTTTCTGCGATGTCCAACGTTCGGCGCAGCTCGATGGGCAGGACGATGCGGCCTAGCTCATCGACCTTTCTGACGATTCCAGTTGACTTCATGGTATGCTTCCTCCACAACAGATGTTCTACCCCTAACGGTGTCTTATATTGTACGAAATGTTGTACTGTTTGTCAATCGACAAAATGGCGCAATTTCCCTGCATTTTTTGCCAATAACCGGTCTTGTCCGCATAGGGCAGCCGGGCCCCGCATAGGTATGCAGGGAAAGGGGGAACGTCCATGGCAATGTCCTGGATCTGGAGCGGCATGGTGGCCGCTTCCGTACTGTTTTCCATCTGGGGCGGCTGCACCGGGGCCGTGGCCGCCGCGGCCCTGGAGGGGGCGGCCGCCGGCATCCGGCTGGCCCTGTCCCTGGCCGGGGCCCTGTGCCTGTGGAGCGGCCTGATGGAGGTTCTGGAGGCCTCCGGCCTCGGCGCCGGTCTGACCCGGCTCCTGGGGCCGCTGCTGCGGCGGGTGTTCCCGCGGGCCGGCCGGGACCCCCGGGCGGCCGGCTACCTGAGCGCCAATGTCTCGGCCAACCTCCTGGGCCTGGGCAACGCCGCCACGCCCATGGGCATCGCCGCCGCCCGGCGGATGCGGGAGCTGGCCGGCTCCGACGAGGCCGACGACGAGCTGTGCCGCCTGGTGGTGCTGAACACCGCCTCCATCCAGCTGATTCCCGCCACCGTCGCGGCGGCCCGGGCCGCCGCCGGCAGCGCCGCGCCCTTCGACATTCTGCCGGCCGTCTGGGTCACCTCCCTGGCCTCGGTGGCCGCCGGGCTCGGGGCGGCGGCCCTCCTGGGGCGGCTGTGGAGAGGCCGGCCATGAAGCTCCTGGACCTGCTGGCGCCCCTGCTTCTGTGCGCCGTCTCCCTGGCCGCCCTGGCCCGGCGGCAGGACGTCTACGGCGCCCTGGTGGAGGGCGGCCGCAAGGGCCTGGAGGTGCTGGCGTCCATCGTCCCGGCCCTGGTGATGCTCCTGACCGCCGTGCACATGCTGCGGGCCTCCGGGGTCCTGGACGCCCTCACGGCCCTCCTGGCACCGCTGTTCGCCCGTCTGGGCATCCCGCCGGAGACGGCGCCCCTGGTGCTGATTCGCCCCATCAGCGGCAGCGCCGCCCTGGCCGTAGGGGCCGACCTGATGGCCGCCTACGGCCCCGACTCCCTCGTCGGCCGGACGGCCGCCGTGATGCTGGGCTCCTCGGAGACCACCTTCTACGCCGTCTCCGTCTACTTCGGCGCGGCCGGCATCCGCAGGACCCGGTACGCCATCCCCGCGGCCCTGGTGGCCGACCTGGCGGGGTTCTGCACCGCGGCCCTGACGGCCCGTCTGCTGTAACCGGCCGCCGGAAGTTTTCTGACGGAAATCCCTGTACATCCGCCGGAAAATTTGGTATGCTATACGAAAGATTGCTGAAAGAAAGGACATTCCCAACCATGGAAAAATTCGTGGATCTGCTCTCGGCCGCGGTGGCCCGTGCCTTTGAAGCCGCCGGCTACGACGGGGCCTACGGCCGGGTCACGGCCTCCAACCGGCCGGACCTCTGCCAGTTCCAGTGCAACGGCGCCCTGCCGGCCGCCAAACAGTATCACAAGTCCCCCATGGCCATCGCCGGCGACGTGGCGGCCCAGCTCCAGGACTCCCTCTTCGCCCGGGTCCAGACGGCCGCTCCCGGCTTTTTGAACCTGGACGTCTCCGACGAGGCCCTGGCCCGCTACCTGGAGGCCATGGCCGCCGACGACCGCTTCGGCGTGGAGCCCGCGGCCATGGGCCGCACGGTGGTGCTGGACTACGGCGGGCCCAACGTGGCCAAGCCCCTCCACGTGGGCCATCTGCGCTCGGCCATCATCGGCGAGAGCGTCAAGCGGCTGCTGCGCTTCGCCGGCTGCCGGGTCATCGGCGACATCCACATGGGCGACTGGGGCCTCCAGATGGGCCTGATTATCGCCGAGGTCCGCGAGCGCCGGCCGGAGCTCCCCTACTTCGACGAGGCCTTCGCCGGCCCCTACCCCGAGGAGGCGCCCTTCACCATCTCGGAGCTGGAGGAGATCTACCCGGCGGCCAGCGCCAAGTCCAAGGTGGACGAGGCCTTCGCCGCCAAGGCCCACGACGCCACCTTCCAGCTGCAGCAGGGGCGGCCGGGGTACCGGGCCCTGTGGCGACAGATTATGGCCGTGTCGGTGGCCGACCTGAAGAAGAACTACGGCCGGCTGGAGGTGGACTTCGACGTCTGGTACGGCGAGAGCGACGCCCAGCCCTACATCGGCCCCATGCTGGAGGACCTGAAGGCCCGGGGCCTGGCCCGGGAGAGCGACGGCGCCCTGGTGATGGACGTGGCCCGGGAGGACGACGCCAAGGAGATGCCCCCGTGCATCCTGATGAAGTCCGACGGCGCCACCCTCTACGCCACCACGGACCTGGCCACCCTGGTCCAGCGGGAGCGGGACTTCCACCCCGACGAGGTCCTCTACGTGGTGGACAAGCGCCAGAGCCTCCACTTCGAGCAGGTGTTCCGCGCCGCCCGGAAGGCCGGCATCGTCCGGCCGGAGACGGATCTGACGTTCCTGGGCTTCGGCACCATGAACGGCCGGGACGGCAAGCCCTTCAAGACCCGCGAGGGCGGCGTCATGCGCCTGGAGACCCTGATTGCCGAGGTGACGGACTTCGTCTCGAAGAAAATCGCCGAGAACCAGACCGTGGCCGCCGGCGACCAGGGGGACACGGCCCACAAGATTGCCCTGGCGGCCCTGAAGTACGGCGACCTCTCCAACGCCCCCACCAAGGACTACATCTTCGACCTGGACCGGTTCTCCGCCTTTGAGGGGAACACGGGGCCGTATCTCCTCTACACGATTGTGCGCATCAAGTCCATCCTGGCCCGGTACGACGGCGACGCGGCCGCCGCCCGGCTCCAGCCGCCGGCGGACGGCGCCCAGCGGGACCTGATGCTGGCCCTGACCCGCCTGGCGGACAACCTGAGCGTGGCCTGCCGGGACCGGGCGCCCAACGTGCTGTGCGCCTACATCTACGAGCTGGCCGGCTGCGCCAACAAATTCTACCATGAGACGAAAATTCTCAGCGAGGAGGACCCGGTCCGCCGGGCCGGCTACATCGCCCTCATCGACCTGACCCGCCGGGTGCTGGAGCTGTGCATCGGCCTGCTGGGCTTCTCCGCGCCGGAGAAAATGTAAAGGAGGAATGCTCCAATGGTGTACGCTTCACGAGAGGCGGAGCACGAGGCCGTCCTGACGGTCGCCCGGCAGATCTGCGCGGCCATCCGCACGGCCCCCAAGACCCGGGGGCTGGACTACCTGGAGAGCTGCATCCTGACCGGCGAGGATCTGGAGCGGCTGGCCGACAAAATGGACGAACTGTCCAACGCCCGCGACCTCCCCTCCTTCCGCCGCGACGCAGCCAATCTCCGCGTCAGCCAGGCGTTGGTGCTGGTGGGGGTGAAAAACGTCCGCCGGGGGCTGGGCGCCTTCTGCGGATACTGCGGCATGGACGGCTGTGACGCCTGCGCCCAGGCCGGCGCGGAATGTGCCTTCGGCCCCATGGACCTGGGCATCGCCCTGGGGTCGGCGGTGGCCTTGGCCTCGGACGCCCACATTGACAACCGCCTGATGTACTCGGCGGGCCGGGCCGCCATGGAACTGGGTATCCTGCCTCCGGAATACGGCTGCTGCGTGGCCATTCCGCTGAGCGTCAGCGGCAAGAGCCCGTACTTCGACCGGAAATGAGACGAAGCGGAGGCCCTCCGGGCCTCCGCTTTTCACGATTTCAAACTTTCCCGCACGGCAATCTCATAGGTGTTGCTGCCCACCGGCACGTGTTCGATTTCCACCGAATAGTCCACAAACAGCGTGCCGCCGTCGTCCCGGAGCTGGGCGGAGACCTTCCGGGCGTTGACGCCCAGCAGCATCGCCCCGAAGCCCAGGTCGTAGAGGGACTCGGTCTTCTCCCCCTCCACGAAGGTCATCACGGAGTTCATCTGGCCCTCCCGGACCAGCTCCACCCGGTCGCCCTCCACCCGGAAGGTGGTCACGACGCCCTCCATGCCCGTCACCTCCGTCTCGGTATAGGAGACGGTGATGACGTCGCCGGAGCGGCTCAGCTTGCCCTCGGTGGTCAGCTCGATGACCTGGGGCTCCTCCCCCTGGCTGTACTGGGTGCCCCGGATGGAAATCAGCACATCTTTCGTCATGTCCGGCCCCCTTCAAGGCTCCATGGCCAACTGAATCAGCTGATCGATTAAGTCGCCGTAGGCGATGCCGCTGGCCTCAAACAGCTTGGGATACATGGAGATGGAGGTGAAGCCCGGAATCGTGTTGATTTCGTTGAAGATGACCGTCTCGTCCTCCCCGGCCACGAAGAAGTCCACCCGGGAGAGGCCCCGGCAGCCCATGGCCTCGTAGATTTTCACGGCCGTCTCCCGGACCGTCTCGGCCGCCCGGTCGGAGATCCGGGCCGGGATGTACAGGCGGGAGCTGTTGGAGACGTATTTGGCCTTGTAGTCGTAGAACTCCGCCCCGGCGTCAATCTCGCCGCAGGTGGAGGCCGCCGGCGTCCCGTTGCCCAGCACGGCCACCTCGACCTCCCGGCCGTCGATGAACTCCTCCACCAGCACCTTCCGGTCGTACTCGGCGGCCTTGTGGAGCGCCTCCAGCAGCCGCCGGCGGTCGCGGGCCTTGGAGACGCCCACCGACGAACCGGTGCCGGCAGGCTTCACGAAGACCGGATAGGAAAACCGCTTTTCCACGGCATCGAGCACCGCGTCGGGGTTCCGCTCCAGGTCCCGCCGCAGCACCAGCTGCCAGGCGGCCTGGCGGACGCCGGCGTGGTCGGCCACCAGCTTCGTCAGCGTCTTGTCCATGGCCGTGGCCGAGGCGGCCACATGGGGGCCCACGTACGGGATGCCCGCCAGCTGGAGCAGGCCCTGGATGGAACCGTCCTCACCGTTTTCCCCGTGGAGGACCGGGAAGGCCACGTCGATGCGCTCCCGGACCACGCAGTCGCCCTCAAAGCTCAACAGGCCCTGGCCGCGGACCGGCGAGAGCGCCGCCCGGCGGTTTTCCGGGCAGTCCAGCCAGGTGCCGGCCGGCAGCATCCCGTAATCCGTGCCGCCGAACAGCACCCAGTTTCCCTCCCGGGTGATGCCCACCGGAAAGATATTGTACTTTTCCGGGTCCATGTGCCGCAGCACCGACTCGGCGGAACGCAGCGAGATCTCATGCTCGGGCGACACGCCGCCAAACAGGACGCACACACTCAGCTTTTTCAAGGTCAATCCTCATTTCCTCAAGGATGGTGCCGCCCGCGCCGGGGCAGCGGCGGCATAGGCAGCACGGCTTTGTATATCATATTCCAAACGCCCTCCGATGACAAGGGTATTTTTCACAAAAAATTCAGATTTTCCAGTGGAAATTCCCAGCACAGACGTATATAATGGGAGTACGAAAGGGGGCCCGTGCCTTGAACATCGAACTGACAACGAAGGAGTTCCGGCGGCTGCTGGATCTTGTCTATATCGGCAACTGGATTCTCAACTCCACCCGCGGCGACGACCGCTTCGAGGACTACGACCACGTGGAGAGCAAGCTCTTCGGCCTCTGCCGGAAACACGGCATGTCCGCCCTGGTTGAGCGGTGGCAGGGAGAGGACATCCCGTCCCGCGCCTTTGCCGACGGCGGCATCCACGAGGCCATCATGGACTACGAGGACACCGTGTTCTTTGAAATCCTGGCCGAGGAACTGGCCCGGCGGGACATGGGCTACGCCGAAGTCTCCTCCTCCAACTACGACGAGCTGGTCTCCCGGATGGACGACTACATCGCCGAATTTGAGGCCCACGGCACCGACAACATCCTCATCGACTCCGACCACTGAACACCCCAGGGCCGCCCGGACGGGCGGCCCTGCCGGCTTATGTCAGCACGGAAAGCAGCCAGAGAATGACGCCCAGCACCACCGACGCCGAGATGCCGAACACCAGCACCGGCCCGGCGATGGTGAACAGTTTCCCGCTCATGCCCAGCACCAGGCCCTCGGCACGGAATTCCATTGCCGGCGCCACCACCGCGTTGGCAAAGCCCGTAATCGGCACCAGCGTGCCGGCGCCCGCCACCTTGGCGATGTCGTCGAAGACGCTCAGACCCGTCAGCAGCGCCCCCAGGAAAATCATCGTCACCGAGGTCATCGCCCCGGCCGTGTCCTCGTCCAGGCCCGCCGCCTTCCAGCCGTTGCTCACCAGCTGCGCCACCGTGCAGATGGCCCCGCCGATGAGGAACGCGCAAAGCAGGTTCCTCCCCAGCGGCGACGGCGGCTCGAGCCGCTGCACGTACCGCCCGTAGGCTTCCTTTGTCATATGCTGCACAAAAAATCCCCCCTCCTGCCTAGTATCCGGCAGGCGGGGGGTTTTTATGCGGCGCGGCGCCGCAGATGGACTTACACCAGCTCGATGACAGCCATCTCCGCGGCGTCGCCGCGGCGGGGCCCGATGCGGGTCACGCGGGTGTAGCCGCCGTTCCGGTCGGCATACTTGGGCGCCACCTCATCGAAGACCTTCTTGGCCACATCTTCCTTGGTAATCCAGGCCAGGGCCTTGCGGTAGGCGGCCAGGTCCTTCTTCTTGCCCAGGGTAATCATCTTCTCCGCCACCGGCTGGAGCTCCTTCGCCCGGTAGAAGGTGGTCTCCAGACGGCCGTTCTCGAAGAGGTACGTGGTCATAGCCCGGAGCATGGCCTTGCGCTGGTCGCTGGTCCTGCCGAGCTTGCGAGTTCCGAACATGAGTATTCCCTCCTTTTCAGGGTTATCCGTTACGTGTTAGAGCTGCTGCTGCCGCTGCTGTCGTCGCTTGCCAAGCTCAGGCCCATCATGGCCAGCTTGTTCTGGACTTCCTCCAGCGACTTGCGGCCCATGTTGCGGACCTTCATCATGTCCTCCCCGGTCCGGGAGATGAGGTCCTCCACATTGTTGATGTTGGCCCGCTTGAGGCAGTTGAAGCTGCGCACCGACAGGTCCAGCTCCTCAATGGTCATCTCCAGCACCTTGTCCCGATGGGACTCGGCCTTTTCCACCACCGTGGTCTTGTTGGCCACGGTCTCGGACAGGTCCGTGAACAGCGTCAGGTGGTCCGAGAGGATCTTCGCGCCCAGGGACACGGCGTCCCGGGCCGAGATGGTGGAGTCCGTCCAAACCTCCAGGGTCAGCTTGTCGTAGTCGGTCCGATTGCCCACGCGGGTGTTTTCCACCGTATAGTTCACCTTGTAGACCGGCGTGTAGATGGAATCAATGGGGATGACCCCGATGATGCTCTGGGCCGGCTTGTTCCGGTCGGCCGGCACGTAGCCGCGGCCGTGGCTCATGGTGATCTCCATGTTGAACGTGGCGTCCGGCCCCAGCGTGCAGATGTGCAGGTCGGGGTTGAGGATTTCCACATCGCCGTCGGCCTTGATGTCGCCGGCGCAGACTTCCCCCTCGCCGGCGGCATCGATGTAGACCGTCTTGACGCCCTGGCAGTGGAGCCTGGCGATGATTTTCTTCACGTTCAACACGATTTCCGTGACGTCCTCTTTGACGCCCGGAATCGTGGAAAACTCGTGCTGGATGCCGGCGATCTTAATGGAGGTCGCCGCAGTGCCCGGCAGCGAGGAGAGGAGAATCCTTCTCAGGGAGTTGCCCAGCGTCGTACCGTATCCTCTCTCCAGGGGCTCCACGACGTACTTGCCGTAGGAGCTGTCCTCGGGAGAATCGATGCACTCGATGCGGGGCTTTTCGATTTCTACCATAGTCTTCAGATACCCTCCTTGTAACTCCGAAACATCGTTTCGTTGCCGTATTCAGCTTACCGATTGACGAGGGCGTTGCGTTACTTGGAGTACAACTCGACGATCAGGTTCTCCGCAATCTCGAAGTCAATGTCCTCCTTGGTGGGCATGGCAATGACCTTGCCGGAGAGGGTATTCTTATCTCTGTCCAGCCACTTGGGGGCGGCGACGAACGCGTCGTCCTCCTTCATCTTCTTGAAGCGGTTGTTGGAGGCGCTCTTCTCGCACACGGCAATCACGTCGTTCATGCCCACCAGGTAGGAGGGGATATCGACCCGCTTGCCGTTGACGGTGAAGTGGCCGTGGTTGACCAGCTGCCGGGCCTCGCGGCGGGTGGCGGCAAAGCCCAGGCGGTAGACCACGTTGTCCAGCCGGCGCTCCACCAGCTGCAGCAGGTTGTCGCCGGTGCTGCCGCTCATGCGCTCGGCCTTCTCATAG
>CAJFNZ010000119.1 GCA_904395905.1 uncultured Oscillospiraceae bacterium
CACGGCCAGGTCCTCCTCGTCGTGGTCGTTGAAGATATAGTACCGGTCCAGCTTGGAGGTGTCGAAGTACACGTTCCCGCCGGCCACGTAGGCGTAGCCCTTGTCCAGGAGCGTGGAGATGATGCGGATATAGTCCTCGATGCAGTTGGTGGCCGGCTCCACCACGTCGGGCCGCTTGATGTCCAGCTTCCGGCAGTCCTCGAAGAAGGCGTCGGTGTAGAACTGGGCGATTTCCATCACCGTCTTGTGCTCCCGCTGGGCGCCCTTGACCATCTTGTCCTCGCCGGTGTCGGCGTCGGAGCTGAGGTGGCCCACGTCGGTGATGTTCATCACCCGGGTCACGTCGTATCCGGCGTAGCGCAGGTACTTCTCCAGGACGTCCTCCATGATATAGCTCCGGAGGTTGCCGATGTGGGCGTAGTGGTAGACCGTCGGGCCGCAGGTGTACAGCTTCACCTTGCCCGGCTCGTTGGGCACAAACTCCTGTTTCTTGTGGGTGGCCGAGTTATACAAATACATAAAAATCTTCAATCCTCCGTTTTTTTAATTTTCAATACACAACTGCGGACGCTGGAGCGGGCAGTTTTGAACACGGTGCAGGTGTGAGGGGACTGCCTGCGATCCGCCGGCGCCGGGGGAACCCCCGGCGAGGGTTCCCCCGGACCCCCTCCTGCGCTTTGGGAAGGCAAAGGGGATTTCGCCCGCTGCGGCGGGCGACCGGGGGACGCCGTCCCCCGGCTCCCTGCCACCTTTTGAAAAAGGTGGACGAAAACTTTGATATGGCCGCCCCGCGGGCGCGACCAGCATAAGGCCCAAAAGGCTCGGATCTTCTGAGCGCCCCGTGCCGTGCGCGCACGGCAGTAGAGGCCATCCGCTCGAGCACCCGCAGCCGTGTATTGAAATATAAAAACCCGCCTCTTGATGGGGGTCAAGAGGCGGGCAAAGCTCGCGGTTCCACTCTGATTTCTCACTTCTGGGCACTGACGCGGCCCGGACGGGGTCTCCCCTCGCTCCCGAATGCACGTTCACGGGCCGCCGCCCACCCCGCTTCCAGCCTGTGACGGGGCGTCTCTGTCGCTTTGGTGCCGCTACTCTTTTCGTTCGTCGCGATATTCACTTGTGGGTATCCTACCACCTTTTGCCCCGGCTGTCAACCGCCAAGGCCAAGGCATTTCCAGTTTTTCACAAAGTACTCGACGCCGGAGACCACCGTCGTCACGACGATGACCCACACAACCACGGTGTCCAGCAGCGGATAACCCGGGAAGGCAATCATCGCGCAAAGGCCCACCATGGTGGACGCGGTCTTGATTTTCCCGCTCCAGCCGGCGGCCAGGACGGTGCCGTTGGAGGCCGCCACCATCCGCAGGCCGCTGACGGCCAGCTCCCGGGCCAGCACGACCATCACGGCCCAGGCCGCCATGCGGCCCCACTGGACAAAAATCAGCATGGCCGAGAAAACCAGCAGCTTGTCGGCCAAGGGGTCGAGAAACTTCCCGAAATCGCTGACCTGGTTGTAGTGCCGGGCGATGTAGCCGTCCACAAAGTCGGTGACGCTGGCCAGGATGAACACCGCCAGGGCCACCCAGTGGCTGCCCAGCAGGAAGACTGCCATAAACACCGGAATCAAAGCCACCCGCAGCAGGGTCAGTTTGCTGGCTGTGGTCATGGGTTCCCCTCCTTTGCCAATTCGCCCACCATGTCGCCGTCGGCGGTGCCGGTCAGCGTCACGGTGACGAAGTCGCCGGGCGCCACCGGCGTCTCCGAGGAGAAGAGGATCTTCCCGTCGATGTCCGGGGACTCGGCGTAGCTGCGGCCCCAGTACATGGCGTCCTCGTCGCTCCAGCCCTCGCAGAGGACGGTCTCGCGCTTCCCCAGGCGGGAGGCGTTGAAGTCGTCCATGACCCGGCTCTGGAGCTCTGCCAGGAAGTCGGCCCGCTCCTGGGCCACCTCCCGGGGCGGGTACGCCATCCGGGCCGCCGCCGTCCCCTCCTCGGGGGAGAAGACGAAAGCTCCCACCCGCTCCAGCCGGAACTTCCGCAGGAAGTCGCACAGCTCGGCGAAGGCCGCCTCGTCCTCCCCGGGCAGGCCGGTAATCAGGCTCGTCCGCAGCACCAGGCCGGGGATCCGCCGGCGCAGCTTCGTCAGCAGGTCCTCCAGATAGGCCCGGTTCCCCCGCCGGTTCATCCGCCGGAGGATGCCGTCGTTGACGTGCTGGATGGGGATGTCCAGGTATTTGACCACCTTCGGCTCCGAGGCCAGGACGTCAATCAGCTCCTCGGACATCTCGTCGGGATACAGGTAGTGTACCCGGATCCAGCGGATTCCCTCCACCTTTCCCAGCGCGGTGAGCAGCTGGGCCAGCCGCCGCTCGCCGTAGAGGTCCAGGCCGTAACGGCTGGTGTCCTGGGCGATGACCAGCAGCTCCCGGACGCCCCGGGCCGCCAGGCTTTCGGCCTCGGCCACCAGCTCCTCCATGGGGCGGCTGCGATAGCGGCCCCGGAGCTTGGGGATGATGCAGTAGGCACAGCAGTTGTCGCAGCCGTCGGCAATCTGGAGATAGGCGTAGTGGCCGGGCGTCGTCAGAACCCGGCCGGTCTCCTCCTCCGGGGCGTTGATGTCCCCGAAAAACCGGAGGTGCTCCTCCCCGTCCAGGACCCGGTTGGCCGCCTCGACGATGTCGCCGTAGCTGCCGGTGCCCAGGATGCCGTCCACCTCGGGCAGCTCGTCGAGCACCTCCTGCTGGTACCGCTGGCTCAGGCAGCCGGTGACGAGGATCTTCCCCACCCGCCCCTGGGCCTTGGCCTGGGCCAGCGTCAAAATGGCCTCGATGGCCTCGGATTTGGCTGCCTCAATGAAGCTGCACGTGTTGACCACCGCCAGGTCCACCTGGTCGGGGACCTCCGAGATGGCGTAGCCCGCCTCCCGGAGCCGATACATCATCTGCTCGGTGTTCACCTGGTTCTTGCCGCAGCCCAGGGAGACGAAGCCCACGGAATAGGCCATGTTATTCCTCCTCTATGTCGTCAAACTGCCCGTCCAGGGCGTCGGTGTAGCGGGACAGGGCCGCGCGGATGTCGCCCCATCGGTGTCCCCGTCGGACCAGCGCCTCGGCGGCCCGGCGGATTTCCCGCTCGTCGGGCGTGCCGCCCCGGAACCGGGACGCCAAAAACCGGTCGATGGCCCCGTCGGGCGCCGGCAAATCGGCCATGGCCTCCTCCCAGAGGCTCCGGTCTATGCCCTTCTGGTAGAGGACCTGCCGGATCCGCGCCGGGCCGTAGCCCTTCCGGGCCGCCGCCTCGGCCAGCTGCCGGGCGGTCTTCCGGTCGTCCAGCAGGTCCAGCTCCGTCAGCCAGGCCACGGCCGCCCGGGCGTCCTCCCGGTCCTCGCCTTTGGCCACCAGGCGGCGCTCCAGCTCCCCGCGGGACACGGCCGAGGCCGCCACCATCCGCACGGCCCGGGCCTTGGCCGAGGCCTTGCGGTTCTCGGCCTGGAGGCGCAGGAACTCCGCCTCCTCCAGCTCCCGGCCGACGAAGAGGCCGAAGGCCGCCACCACCGGCGCTTCCAGCCGCAGCTTCCGGCCGGTGTCCAGGGTGGCCAGGTACCGGCCGCCCCGGACCGTGGGCGCCCGCAGGGCCTCAATCCGCATCGTCGTCGTTGAAGTCGTCGGCCGACACGTCCACGGCCTTGGCCGCCGGCCGGATGGCCGCCCGGGCCCGGCTCCCCTGGAGCTTCCAGAAGTTCTCCCGGATGCCGGCCTCCAGCTGCTCGGCCGCCTCCGGATGGTCTATCAGATACTGCTTGGCGTTGTCCCGGCCCTGGCCAATCCGCTCCTCGCCGATGGAGAACCAGCTGCCGCTCTTCTGCACCAGCTCCAGCTGCACGCCCAGGTCCAGCAGCTCGCCGAACCGGGAGATGCCCTCGCCGTACATGATGTCGAAGACGGCCTCCCGGAAGGGGGGCGCCACCTTGTTCTTGATGACCTTGGCCCGGGTGCGGTTGCCGATGATTTCGGTGCCGTCCTTGATGGCCTCAATCCGGCGGATGTCGATGCGCACCGAGGCATAGAACTTCAGGGCGTTGCCGCCGGTGGTCGTCTCGGGGTTGCCGTACATGACGCCGATTTTCAGGCGGATCTGGTTGATGAAGATGACCACACAGTTGGTCTTGGCGATGGTGCCGGCCAGTTTCCGCAGGGCCTGGGACATGAGCCGGGCCTGGAGGCCCACGAAGCTGTCGCCCATCTCCCCCTCAATCTCGGCCCGGGGCGTCAGGGCCGCCACCGAGTCCACCACGATGGCGTCCACGGCCCCCGACCGGACCAGGGCGTCGGTAATCTCCAGGGCCTGCTCGCCGGTGTCCGGCTGGGAGACCAGCATGGAGTCGATGTCCACCCCCAGGGCCGCGGCGTAGTCCGGGTCCAGGGCGTGCTCGGCGTCCACGAAGGCCACCTCGCCGCCCATCTTCTGGGCCTGGGCCAGGATGTGCAGGGCCAGCGTCGTCTTGCCCGAGGACTCCGGGCCGTAGATCTCGATAATCCGTCCCCGGGGCACGCCGCCGATGCCCAGGGCCGCGTCCAGGGCCAGGGAGCCGGTGGGAATGGCGTCCACCACCATCTCCGGCCGGTCGCCCAGGCGCATGACGGCGCCCTTGCCGTAGTTCTTCTCAATCTGATGCAAGGCCGTCTCCAGGGCCTTCTTCTTGTCGCTGGCCGGTGCCGGGCTCTCATAGGGTGCCTTTGCCTTCGCCATGTTACGACGCCTCCCTTGTATACTGGGCCAGCACGGCCCGAATGATGTCGCCGGTGTCCCGGCGCAGCTGCAAAACCCGGTAGCCGTGGGCCCGCAGGATCTCCTGGACCGCCTCATGCTGGCCCATGCCGAACTCCAGGCACAGATAGCCGCCGGGCTTCAGCGCGCCGGTGAAATTCTCCACAATGGCCCGGTAGAACTCCAGGCCGTCCTCGCCGCCGTCCAGGGCCATCCGGGGCTCAAAGTCCCGGACCGACGGGTCCAGCTGCTCCCACTCCCCGGTGGTCACGTAGGGGGGATTGGAGACAATCATGTCGAACGTCCCCAGGAACCGGGCCGCCGGCTGCCGGGCGTCCACCCGGATGCAGCTGACCCGGCCCGAGAGCCGCTGGTCGGCGATGTTCTTCTTGGCCACCCGGATGGCCCCCGGGGACAGCTCCCCCAGGGTGACCCGGGCATCCTTGACCCGATGGGCGATGGCCAGGCCGATGCAGCCGGTGCCGGCGCACAGGTCGAGGATCCGGGGGTTCTGCTCCAGGAACAGGGCCTTCTTGATGGCCAGCTCCGTGACGGCCATGGTGTCGTCCCGGGGAATCAGCACATCCCGGGTGACCGTCAGCGCCATGCCGCAGAAGTCCCACTCCCCGAGGATGTATGCCAGCGGCTCCCCCGCCCGGCGGCGGGAAACCGCCTCACGGATGGCCTTGACCGCCTGGTCGCTGGCGTAGATCTGCCGGCCGGCAATCAAGTCGGCCGCCGGCACGCCGGACGCCGCGCAGACCAGCTCCCGGGCCACGTGGGCCGCGTCGGCTCCCTCGGTCTCCAGCAGCTCGTTGCGCACATCCTGGTAGAGCTCACTGTACGTCTTCACCATCGGTCGGCACCCTCCTCCTCGGGGATGACCTCTTTCATGGCCTCGATGGCCACCTCAATCATGGAGTCGTCCGGCTCGTTGGTGGTGAAGCGCTGCATCCACAGCCCCGGCTTCGTGAGGATCCGGGTGAACCAGTTGTCGTGGCGGCCGGCAAAGCGGTTGATTTCATAGCTGATGGCCACGATGACCGGCAGCATCAGCAGGTGCAGCCCCATCCGGGCCCAGGTGTTGCTGACCTGAATCAAGGCGCCGCAGAGGATGCTGATGCACACCACCACCAGCAGGAAGCTGGTGCCGCACCGGGGGTGGAATCGAATCATCGGCCGCACATTCTCCACGGTCAGCGGCAGCCGGGCCTCGTAGCAGCGGATGGTCTTGTGCTCGGCGCCGTGGTAGGAGAACACGCGGCGCATATCCTTGAGCCGGGACACGAGAATCATGTACCCCATGAACAGGGCGATTTTCAGCAGGCCCTCACAGAGGTTCCGGGCCATCAGGTTCTCCCGCAGCGGGGGAATCAGCCCGGTGAGCAGCGTCGGCAGCAGGATGAAAAGGCCCACGGAAAACCCGATGCCCAGCACCACCGCCGAGTAGATGAGGAACTGCTCCAGCTTCTCCGAGCCGAAGCGCTTCTCAATCCACCGCTCGAAACGGCTGGGCTCGGCCGGCTCGTCCTCGTCGGGATAGTAGTCGGCGGAGAACAGCAGGGCCTTGACGCCGTTGACCATGGAGCTGCCGAAGGTGAAAATCCCCCGGATAAAGGGTACCCGGGCCAGGGGCGAGCGGTGGGCGGTCAGCTTCAGGTCCTCCACCTTCTTGACCAGGCCCTCGGGGGACCGCACCACAATGGCCTGCTTGTCGGGCCCCCGCATGAGGATGCCCTCAATCAGGGCCTGGCCGCCGATGAGCGTTTTGAACTGTTCTTTGGGAACGGATTCGTTGTGCTTGTCCATGATACCTCCTGAGCCGCGGGACGCCGCGGCGCGATGTTAGGGTTCCTGCCCCATGGGCAGGCGGATGGTCACCAGGGTGCCGCCGCCGTCGGCGTTCTCCAGGGTCAGCTGGCCGCCGTGCATGGTGACGATTTCCTCGCACACCGCCAGGCCGATGCCGCTGCCCCGGGCCTTGGAGCTGCCCTTGTAGAACTTCATCTTCACGTGGGGCAGCTCGTCCTCGGGGATGCCGGGGCCGAAGTCGCGGATCCGCACCACCACGGCGTTGTCCTCCCGGCTGATGGAGGCGGTGATTCGCCGTCCCTCCCCGCCGTGCTTGGCGGCGTTGTCCAAGATATTCAGAAAGACCTGCCGCAGCCGCGAGACGTCGCAGGGGATCTCGGGGATCTCGTCGTCGTTCTCCAGGTACTGCAGTTCGATGCCCTCCTGCTTGAGCCGGCTGCCGTACATGAAGACCGTGTCCTCGAAGGCGGCGCGGATGTCGGCCGTCTGGACGTTGAGGGTAAACCGGCCGTCCTGCATCCGGGTGAACTCCAGCAGCTCCTCCACCATGCTGGTCAGGCGGCGGGTCTCGCTGAGGATAATCAGCATTCCCCGGCGGGTCTCCACCGGGTCCATGGTCTCGGCCGAGAGGAGCGTGTCGCTCCAGCCGGAGATGGCCGTCAGGGGCGTCCGCAGCTCGTGGGACACCGAGGAGACAAACTCCGACTGCATCCGCTCGGCCTGGCTGATTTTCACCGACATATCGTTGATGGTGTCGGCCAGCTCGCCGATTTCGTCGTCGAACTTCTTCTGAATCTGCACGCCGTAACTGCCGGCGGAGATCCGCTTGGCCGTGGCCGTAATCTCCGCCACCGGCTCGATGATGGAGCGGATGAAGAAGCGGCCGCTGAACATGATGAAGGCCACGAATATCACGCCCACCAGCACGGAAAGGCCGGTGACCATGGCAATCTGCCGGTCCACGTTCCGGAGGCTGGTGACGAAGCGCATGACGCCGATGACCTCGCCGTTGGTGTAAACCATCGGGCTGGAGACGGCCATAATCCGTTCGCCGGTGACCGGGTTCCGCCCGCTGAAGTAGGCGATTTCTTTGGTCTCCACGGCTTCGCGGATGTCGCTGGTCTCCGGGTCCTGGCCGCCCCACTGGCCGTAGGAGGAGGCCACAATCCGGCCCGTGGGGCTGACGAACTGCAGCTCCAGCCGGTCCTTCTCCTCAAAGGTCTGGGCCATGAGGATGCAGGACTGGTAGTACTCGCTGTAACTCTGGCCGATGGAATTGCTGAAAAAGTCGGTGGTGGTCCGGGCCTTGGACTCCAGCCCCGCCCGCATACTGGAGTAGTAGTACATGGTGAAGGACAGGGACACGGCCACGATGCACAGCACCACCAGCAGCACCACAATGCTCAGGTTGTTGAACATCCACCGCTTCTGGATGCCGGAGATTTTCTTCACCGGGCCGTCTCCCCCCTTTCGCCGCCGCTATCTGCTCACGCGCCCCACTTGTAGCCGTAGCCCCAGACGGTGGTGATGTAGGTGGGGTTGGCCGTATCGTCCTCAATCTTGATGCGCAGCCGCCGGATGTTCACGTCCACAATCTTCAGCTCCCCGTCAAAGTCCCGTCCCCAGACGCTGGTGAGGATGTCCTCCCGGGACAGGGCCCGGCCGGGGTTCTGCATGAAGAGCTTCATGATGGCGTACTCCACCTGGGTCAGCTTGATGCGCTTGCCGTTCTTCTCCAGGGTCCGGTTCCGGGTGTTCAGGAGGAAGGGCCCCTGCTGCTGCTCGGCTCCCTCGCCGGCGCCGTCTCCGCCGATGCGCCGGTAGAGGGCGTCAATCCGGGCCGTCAGCTCCGCCGGGGAGAAGGGCTTCGTCACGTAGTCGTCGGCCCCGGTCATCAGGCCTGTGACCTTGTCCATCTCCTGGGTGCGGGCCGTCAGCATGATAATCCCGATGGACTTGTTGGTCGCCCGGATGGTCCGGCAGACCTCGAAGCCGTCGATGTCCGGCAGCATGATGTCGAGAATGGCCACGCCGATGTCGGGATGCTCCTTGAGCTTGTCCAGGGCCTCCTGGCCGGTGCCGGCCTCGATGGCCTCGTAGCCGGCCCGTTTCAGGTTGATGACCACAAAGCTGCGAATACTGACCTCGTCCTCGAGAATCAGAACCTTTTTCATTTTCCCGAATCCTCCTTATACCTCGCCGGAATTCCAGTCGATTTGTATGAAATGGAACAGCGCCGCCAGGTCCTCCTCCGTCAGGTCCGCAGCCCAGGGGGCCGTGCCCAGGGAGGCGGCGTAGGTGACGTCCCCCCGCTCGGCCACGGGGAACCGGCCGTCGGCGGCAGCCTCCTCATTGCGGTCCTCCCCGGTGAACGTGTAGAGGGTGAAGATGGGCTCTGCCTCCTGGCCGTAGCCCTCCCACTGGCGGAAGGTGTAGCCCCGCACGCCCTCGGACACCTGGTCGTAGGTGATGGCGATGCGGCCCTCCCAGGCCTGGGGCAGCTCCACAAACCAGCCGCCGGAGTAGTTGTGATAGGTGGTCATCCGCAGCTGGCGGCCGCCGTCAATCTGGAGCCGGTACCAGTCGATAATCCAGTAGACGTCCTCGGGGGCGCTGTCGGCGCTCTGGGGCAGCTGCCGGGGCTGGGGCAGCTCGATGACGCCGTCGCCGTCGATGTCGGTGGCGTAGACGTAGTAGTTCCGGACCGTCTGGGCGCTGGTGCCCGAGGCCCCCTCGGCGGTGATGTTGACGAAGGCCCCGTCCCGCAGGGCGAAAATGTCGGTGACGATGCTGTTCTCGTCGTACATGCTGGCCACAAACACCGCCGGCACGCCCTCGTCCACCTGGCCGGTGAGGATCCGCCGGACCGCCTGGACGCCGGTGGACATCAGCGCCTCCGGCTCCCGTTCAATCTGTTCGCCGGTGTAGCGGTAGTACTCGGCCACGCCGGTGCGCTCCTCGGCGTTGAACCGCAGGAGGAACAGGTCCATGTTCCCGTCGCCGTCCAGGTCCACGGTGGTGTACTCGGTGTAGCTGGCGCTCATCAGCTCCACCACCCGGCTGTCCCGGAGGGCGTAGACGCTCATGGCCTGGGGCACCTGCTCGCTCACCTGGCGGCAGAGGACCATCTCCACCCCCGGCGCGCCGTCCACCTGGACGTATTCCACGCTGGCAAAGCTGCTGCCGTCCCCCTCGATGACGGCCACGTTGCGGAAGTCCTCCCCCGCCCGGTCGAAGATGTAGGCCCGCAGGGGCTTTTCCCCGGTGGTCCGCAGGAAGACGATGGCCTCGTCCTCGTAGTCCCCGTCCAGGTCGGCCAGCTGGACCGACTGCTGGTTGCTGCCCGAGGTGGGCGCCGCATAGGAGGCGCCGCCGGCCATCAGCTGGTCGATTTCCGACTGGAGCTCATAGTACTCCGCCGACTGCCGCGGCAGGGCGTACAGCTCCTCGGCCGACTGGAACAGGCAGCCGGACAGCGCCGCCGCCAGGAGCACCGCAAAGATTCCCATCCAACCGCGCCGCATCGTCCGCCACCTCCTTTGTCCTCCGGTCTTTCTGTGCAAGTATACCATATATGGGCCGAAAAATATAGATAGATCCGCAAAAACCGGCCCCTCTATTTCATCACGACGTTTTCCGCCCCGAGGAGTTCCCGCAGCTCCTGGAGCAGATCCTCGTCCGGGAGGCAGGTGGTCCCCCGGCGGGCGCGGGTGTCGGCGAAGAACAGCACCGCCGGCCGGTCCCCCGGGAACATGTGCAGCACCGCCCGCACCTTCCGGTAGACCGGCGCGGCCTCGCTCTCCAGCCGCAGATACAGCTTCCCGTCCCGGGGCGGCGGGGCGGCGGCCTCCGGCGCGCCGCCGTGGGATTCCAGCTGGTCCAGGGGCGCGGCCCGGTTGGCAATCATCTGGGGGTCCTTCTCATCCCGGACCGACAGCCGGCCCCAGACCGCCACCGCCTGGTTCTCCTGGAGGCAGCCGCCGTACCGGCTCAGGGTGCTGGCAAAGACCAGCAGCTCCATGGTCCCGGTGTCGTCCTCCAGGGTCACGTAGGCCATGGCCTGGTTGCTGCGGGTGGTCTTCATCCGCAGCCCCTGGACGATGCCGGCCACGACCGCCTCCTGCTCGTCCCGGAAGACGCCGTCGCCGGACTCGAAGCTCTCGAGAATCGCGCCGATGGACGGGATGCCCGCCCGGTGGAGCCGGTCCCGGTAGGCGTCCATGGGGTGGCCGGAGAGGTAGAGGCCCGTGGTCTCCTTCTCAAAGGCCATGCGGTCCTGGGGGCTCAGCTCCGGCAGGTCCGGCACCGGCACCGAGGGCCGCTCGCCGCTCTCCTCGGGGCCGAAGAGGCCCATCTGCCCCTCCACGTTCCGCCGGCGGCTTTCGGTCACGGCGTCCAGCACCGTGTCGTACACCGCCAGCAGCTGGGAGCGGCGCAGGCCAAAGCCGTCCAGGGCGCCGCACTTGATGAGATTCTCCAGGGCCCGCTTGTTCAAATCGCTGCCGTAGAGCCGGTCGCAGAGATCCTCCAGGTCCCGGAAGGGGCCGCCGGCCTCCCGCTCCCGGACCACCAGGCGGATGAAGCCGCGGCCGATGTTCTTCACCGCGGCCAAACCGAAGCGGATGCCCTCGTCCACCACGGTAAAGTTGTCGTTGGACTCGTTGATGTCCGGCGGCAGCACGGCGATGCCCAGCTGGCGGCACTCGGCGATGTATTCGGAGATCTTCGCCGCGCTGTCCAGCACCGAGGTCATCAGCGCCGCCATGTACTGCCGGGGATAGTGGCACTTGAGGTAGGCCGTCTCATAGGCCACCAGGGCGTAACAGACGGCGTGGGCCTTGTTGAAGGCGTAGTTGGCAAAGTCCACAATCTCGTCGTAGATGGCCTGGGCCGTCTGCTCGTCCACGCCGCCGGCGATGGCCCCGGGAATCCCCCGCTCCGGGTCGCCGTAGACGAAGTTCTTCCGCTCGGCCAGGATGACCTCCTGCTTCTTCTTGGAGATGGCCCGGCGCATATTGTCGGCCTGGCCCAGGGTGTAGCCGCCCAGCTGGCGGAAGATCTCGATGACCTGCTCCTGGTAGACGATGCACCCGTAGGTGACCGAGAGGATGGGCTCCAGCTTCGGGTGGCGGTAGGTGATGGACGCCGGGTTCTGCTTGGCCCGGATGAACCGGGGGATGGAGTCCATGGGGCCCGGCCGGTAGAGGGCCACGATGGCCGTCAGGTCCTCGATGGAGCTGGGCCGGATGCCGATGCACACGGCGGTAATGCCGGCCGACTCCATCTGGAAGACGCCGGAGGTCCGCCCCTCGGCCAGCATGGCGTACGTCTCCGGGTCCCCGTCGGGGACCTTCTTGATGTCGAAATCCGGCTCGGCCTTCCGGATGTCCCGCTCGGCGTCGTCGATGACCGTCAGGTTCCGCAGGCCCAGGAAGTCCATCTTCAAAAGGCCCAGTTCCTCCAGGGTGGTCATGGTGTACTGGGTGACGACGGTGTCGTCGTTCCGGGCCAGGGGCACGTAGTCGTAGACCGGCAGCCGGGTGATGACCACGCCGGCGGCGTGGGTGGAGGTGTTCCGGGGCATCCCCTCCAGCTCCCGGGCCACGTCGATGAGCTGGCGGATCCGCTCGTCCCCGTCGTACATGGCCTTGAGCCGCGGCGAGGCCTGGAGGGCCTCCCCCAGGGTGATGTGCAGCGTCGTGGGCACCAGCTTGGCCACGGCGTCGGTCTCGGCGTAGGTGAAGTTCAGCGCCCGCCCCACGTCCCGGATGGCCGCCCGGGCCGCCATGGTGCCGAAGGTGACAATCTGGGCCACATGGTCGGCGCCGTACTTCTCCATGACGTAGTCGATGACCTCGCCGCGGCGGTTCTGGCAGAAGTCCATGTCGATGTCGGGCATACTGACCCGCTCGGGGTTCAGGAACCGCTCGAAGACCAGGCCGTACTGCATGGGGTCCAGGTCGGTGATATAGAGGCAGTAGGAGACGATGGCGCCGGCGGCGCTGCCGCGGCCCGGCCCCACCGGGATACCGGCCCGGCGGGCAAAGGCCACGAAGTCGGCCACGATGAGGAAGTAGTCCACGTAGCCCATCTTCTCAATCATCTGCATCTCGTATTCCAGCTGCTCGCGGTAGTGCGCCGGCGGGTTGTCGTACCGGCCGGCAAAGCCCTCGCGGCAGAGCTTCTGGAAGTAGGAGACGTTGGTGTAGCCCTCGGGCAGCTGGAACTCCGGCAGATGGTACTGGCCGAAGGTGAACTCCACGTTGCACTGCTCGGCAATGCGCCGGGTGTTCTCCAGGGCCTCGGGCAGGGCCGGGAACAGGGCCGCCATCTCCTCCTCGCTCTTGAGGTAGAACTGGTCGGTCTCAAACCGCATCCGATCGGGGTCGTCCACGGTCTTCTGCATCTGGATGCACATCAGGACGTCCTGGAGGCGGCTCTCCTCCTGCCGGAGGTAGTGGGCGTCGTTGGTCGCCACCAGCGGCAGGCCCGTCTCCCGGGCAATCCGGACGAGGCCCTGGTTCACCTTGGCCTGGACGGCCATGCCGTGGTCCTGGACCTCCAGGTAGTAGCGGCCCGGGAACAGCTCCGCAAACTCCAGAGCCTTGGCCTTGGCGGCCTCGTAGTCGTCCTGGAGGAGCAGCTGGGGCACCTGGCCGGCCACGCAGGCCGAGAGGCAGATGAGCCCCTCGCTGTGGCAGCGGAGCAGGTCCATGTCAATCCGGGGCTTCCCGTAGAACCCGTCGAGAAACCCCTGGGAGACCATATAGCTGAGGTTCTGGTAGCCCGTCTCATTCATGCACAGGAGAATCAGATGGTACGCCTCGCTGTCCACGCCGTGGACCTTGTCGGTGCGGCGCCGGGGCGCCACGTAGACCTCGCAGCCGATGATGGGCTTGACACCGGCCTTCTTGGCGGCCTTGTAGAAGTCGATGACGCCGTACATGACGCCGTGGTCGGTGATGGCCACGGCATCCTGGCCCAGCTCCCGGATCCGCTCCATCAGGCGTTGGATGCGGCAGGCGCCGTCCAGGAGGCTGTACTCGGTGTGGACGTGGAGATGAACAAAGGCCATGGGCGGCTCCTTTCCGTCGGTGGGATGGTCGTGCAAACAGGGTCGTCCGCGCGGGCGGGCTCAGCGCTCCGCCTCCCCTGCCAGCTCCACCAGCTTGCGCATCCGGTGGCTCAGGGCGGACTTCGTCACCGGCGGGTCCAGCATGGCCGCCAGCTCCGCCAGGGTGGCCTCGGGGTGCTCCACCCGCAGCGCCGCCGTCCGGCGGAGCTTGTCCGGCAGCCGGGCCAGCTCCCCCCGCTCCTCCAGGCGGCGGATGGCCGCAATCTGCTCCTGGGCCGCGTCCACCACCTTGGTCAGGTTGGCCGTGTCGCAGTTCACCCGGCGGTTGACGCCGTTGCGCAGCTCCTTCTCCACCTTGGCCTCCATGACGGCCATGGCCGACACCGGCGCCCCCAGGAATGTGAGGAAGTCCGCGATGGCGTCGCTCTGCTTCAGATAGATAACGCTGGTGCCGCTGCGCTGGGTGTCCTTGGGGTAGAACCCCAGGTCCAGCAGCAGCGCCTCGGTCTCCAGGCACACCTTCCGGTGGGTGGTGGCCAGCTCCAGGTGGTACCGCTTGGCCGGGTCCGTGACGCCGCCCCCGGCCAGGAACGCCCCCCGCAGGAAGGCCGTCCGGCAGCAGGCCTCCTCCAAAATCCCGAAATTGACGTGGAGGGTCACGCTGCTCTGGGCCGAGAAGCCGAAGGCCTGGAAGATGGCCTCAATTTTCCCCGGCTCCGTGACGGCGAAGGTCCGTTTCCCCTCCTGTCCGGCCTCGGGGGCCGTGTCGAAGGCCACGCCGAAGGCCCGGCGGAACAGCCGCGGCAGCCGCTCGGCAAAGGCGTCGCTCTCGGTGACCACCTTCATCAGCTGCGGCGTACAGGCGTTGCCGTAGAGCAGGACGCCAAAGGCCTCGGCCACGGCGCAGCACTTCCGGCTGACGGCCTGGCGGCACAGCTCCCGCTTGACGTCGGATCCAAAGGACATACGTCGCCTCCTAACCTACGGCAAAGTCGTTCCAGATTTCCATCAGCGCCCGGGCCAGGGCCGCCGGGTCGTGGCGGGCCGGCCGGCCGGCGGCCAGCAGCGGGCAGCAGCGCACGGAGACACCCAGGGCCTCAATCTCCTCCCGCCGCAGGTCCAGCTGCTCGGCGTCCTCGGCCCGGTAGGCCTCGGACACCTCCCGGGCCACCGGGGCGCTGTTGGCCAGGCACAGGTCCAAAATCCCCGGCCCCCCGTGGTGCAGCAGGGCCCGGACGTGGTCCGCGCCGGTGTAGCCCTCGGTCTCCCCCTCCTGGGTCATCAGGTTCATCACCAGCACCTTGCAGGCCTGGGTCTCGGCCAGGGCCTCCCGGATGCCGTCCACCAGCAGGTTGGGGATGATGCTGGTGTAGAGGCTCCCCGGCCCCAGGACCACCATATCCGCCCGGGCGATGGCCTCCAGACTGGCCGGCAGGGCCTTGGGGTGCTCCGGCACCAGGCGCACCCGGGCGATGCGGCAGTTGTTGACTTTTTTCTCAAAGAAGATCTTGCTCTCCCCCAGGACGCAGGCGCCGTTTTCAAAGCAGGCCTCCAGATGGACGTCCTGGTTGGTCACCGGCAGGACCCGGCCCGTGATGGCCAGGACCTCCCCCATCCGGCGGACCGCCTCGTCAAAGGTGTCGCTGATGCCGTTGAGGGCCGCCAGAAACAGGTTCCCGAAGCTCTGGCCGGCCAGGCTCCCCTCCGAGAACCGGTAGTTGAGCAGCTTCTCCATGGCCGGCTCGGTGTTGGCCAGAGCCAGGATACAGCTGCGGATGTCCCCCGGCGGCGGCATCCCCAGGTCCTCCCGGAGCATCCCGGAGCCGCCGCCGTCGTCGGCCACGGTGACAATGGCCGTGATATCCTTGGTATACCGCTTCAGGCCGCGGAGCATGGCCGAGAGGCCGTGGCCGCCGCCGAGGCAGACAATTTTCGGGTGCTGCCGCCCGGGTACGTACACCCGGACGGCTTCATCGAACCGAGGCGCCATCGGTGCCCATCCCTCCGTCACTCCCGGGAAATGTCCCGGTGGCCCACGCTGGTCACGAAGCCCAGCCGGGCGATATAGTCCCCCAGCTCCTTGGCGATGGCCACGGAGCGGTGGTGGCCGCCGGTACAGCCGACGGCGATGACCAGGTTGCTCTTCCCCTCCTCCACGTAGAGCGGCAGGGAGAAAGCCATCAGGTCCTCCAGCTTCTGCACGTAGTCCTGGGTCTGGCGGTAGGAGAAGACAAAGTCCCGCACCGGCTTCTCCAGGCCTGTCCGGTGGCGCAGCTCGGAGATGTAGTACGGGTTCGGCAGCAGCCGGACGTCGAAGACCAGGTCCGCGTCCAGGGGCAGGCCGTATTTGAAGCCGAAGGAGACCACGTTGACGCTCATGGCGTGGTCCCGCCGGCCGCCGGCGAAGAGGTTGACCATCTCCCCCCGCAGCTTGGCCACCGAATAGTTGGTGGTGTCAATCACGTAGTTGGCCCGGTTGCGGATGGGCTCCAGGAGCTTCCGCTCCCGCTCCACGGCGTCCAGCAGCTCCGTGCCGTCCTGGGTCAGGGGGTGCTTCCGGCGGGTCTCCTTGTACCGCTTAATCAGCGCCTCCGTGGAGGCCTCCACGAAGACAATCGTATAGGCGCAGCCCATCTGGTCCAGGGACTCCAGCGCCCGGAACAGGCCGTCGAAGGTCAGCCCGCCCCGGACGTCGGTGACCAGGGCCACGTTCTCAAACTTGGACTTGGTGGCCTTGCACAGCTGGGCAAACTGCGGGATGAGGTCCTCGGGCATATTGTCCACACAGTAAAAGCCCAGGTCCTCCAGGGCGTCCAGGGCCTTGCTCTTCCCGGCCCCGGACAGGCCCGAAACAATCAGAAACTGCATATGCGCACCTCACAAAAACCGGATCTCCGGCTCCAGCAGGATGCCGGACGACTCCAAAACCCGCCGCTGCACCTCCGCCACCAGGGCCCGCAAATCGGCGCAGGTGGCGCCGCCCAGGTTGACGAGGAAGCCCGCGTGCTTCTCCGACACGGCCGCGCCCCCCACCCGCAGGCCCTTGCAGCCGGCCTGGTCGATGAGGGCCGCCGCGTAGCCGCCCGTCGGGCGCTTGAAGGCGCTGCCGGCCGAGGGCAGCTCCAGCGGCTGGGAGGCCCGCCGCCGGGCGGCCAGCTCCCGCATCCGCGCCCGGATGGCCTCCGGGTCCCCGGGGGCCAGGGCCAGCAGCGCCCCGACAATCACGGTCCCGCCGTCCTGGAAGGCGCTCCTGCGGTAGCCGAAGCCCTGGGCCTCCCCGCGGACCGTCTCGAGCCGCCCGTCCCGGAGGACGGTCGTCTCCTGCACCACCTGGCACAGCTCGCCGCCGTAGGCCCCGGCGTTCATGAACACGCCGCCGCCCACGGTGCCGGGGATGCCGTGGGCAAACTCCAGGCCCGTCAGCCCCTCCCGGGCGGCAAAGGCCGCGGCCCGGGCCATGGGCACGCCGGCCCCCACGGCCACCGTGTGCTCCCCGCGCCGCTCCAGGGTGCCCAGCCCTCCGGCCAGGCAGATGACCAGGGTGTCCAGCCCCTCGTCGGGGGGCGCCACGTTGGTGCCGGCCCCGAGAATCTGGGGCCGCAGCCCCTCCCCGGCCGCAAAGGCCAGCAGGGCCGCCAGCTGCCCGGCGTCGGCCGGGAAGGCCATGGCCGCGGCCGGCCCCCCCAGGCGGAAGGACACATGGTCCGCCATCGGCTCCTCCAGCCGCACCGCCACGCCGGGACAGGCCCGGGCCAGTTTTGTCGTCCACGCCGCCGCCAAGGGCCGCACCTCCTCCTCCGCCGTTCCGGCGGGAATTCCTGCAATAGTATACCATATGCCGGCCGAAAAAGAAATACAGCCAAAAACGGGGCCCCGCCCGCGGAGCCCCGTGCTGCAAACCCTCTGAACGTGTTCCCGCCTTAAAAGCTCTGGCCGAAGGAGGAATCGAAGTGCTTGTTAATCTGCTCGGTGAACTCGGCGGCGGCGTTGTAGCCCATCTTCTTCTGGCGGTTGTTCATGGCCGCCACCTCGAGAATCACCGCCAGGTTCCGGCCGGGGGTGATGGGAATCGTAATCGAGGGGATCTTCGCCCCCAGGATGTCGGTGTACTGGTTCTCCAGGCCCAGGCGGTCGTAGACCTCCCCGTCCCGCCAGGGGACGATGTTGATAATCAGGTCGATGTCGGCGCTCTCCTTGACGGCGGCCATACCGAAGAGCTTGGCCACGTTGATGACGCCGATACCCCGCAGCTCAATGTAGTGGCGAATCAGCTCCGGCGCGGTGCCGAAGCACTTTTTGGAGACCTTTTTAATCTCCACCGCGTCGTCGGCGATGAGCCGGTGGCCCCGCTTGAGCAGCTCCACGGCCGCCTCGGACTTGCCGATGCCGCTCTCGCCCAGCAGCAGCAGGCCCTCGCCGTAGACCTCCACCAGGACGCCGTGGCGGGTAATCCGCGGGGCCAGATAGACCTTCAGCGCCGAAATCAGGCTGGAGACGATATAGGAGGTGGTCTCGCTGCCCTGGAGGATGGTGGTGTCGTACTTCTCGGCCATCTCGAGACATTCCGGCAGGGGGTCCAGATCCCGGGCGATAATCAGGGCCGGGATCTTGTAGGAGAAAAACCGCTCGAAGATGGCCCGCCGCTCGTCGGCCGAGAGTTTGTTGAGATAGGCCGTCTCGGTGGTGCCGATGACCTGGAGACGCATCGGCTCAAAGTGCTCAAAATACCCCGCCAGCTGGAGGCCGGGCCTGCTGATGTCGTCCACCGTGATGTTGATTCGTTCGTAGTCCGTCGCCTGGTACAGCAGCCGCAGGTTGAACTCCTTGACCAGCTGGGACAGGGGGACGCTGTAAGAATTGATCATTCGGTCTTCACTCCTAGTTCGCTCTTTCTAAAAAATCCAATGCGGACGCGGCCGACATCCGGCTTTGGGCGCTCTTCGGCATGGTATTCTGTATCTATTATACCGTGAACGGCCCCGTTTCGCAACCGACCCGCGGGAAAATTTAAGACAAAAATCTCGCGGAAAACTCTTGCATTTTCCACGAAAGTCTGCTATTATAGCTACTGCGTGTTTGAACGTTTTTGAAATTCACCTGTGGCAAGGAGGTGCAGCCAGATGGCTAAGTGCGATATTTGCGGCAAGGGTGTTGCCTTTGGGATTCAGGTCTCCCACTCCCACAGACGCTCCAACCGGATGTGGAAGCCCAATGTCAAGCGTGTGAAGGCGATTGTCGATGGTACTCCGCGCCACGTTTACGTCTGTACGAGATGCCTGCGTTCCAACAAGGTGGAGCGCGCGGTGTAAGACCGGCCAAGAGCGATGCCGTCCAGTTGGGCGGCATCGTTTTGTTTCTCCCCCGCAGGCAATCGAAATCGAAAGCCTTCCCGAGCTATCCCGCCCGCCTATGGGGCGCGGAACGATTCGGGAAGGCGTTTTCGTCTATTTCCCCGCCAGGAGCACGCCCCAGCGGAGCAGCAGCGCCCCCGGCTCCAGGGACGCCGGCCGCCGGAACGTCTCCAGGAGGCTCACGTACTTGTCCACCATGGTCACCACCCGGCCCTCGGCCGTGGCCGGCAGCCGGGGCGTCAGGGGCCACATATGGCGCAGGATGACGTCCTCCTCCACCGGCGTCAGCGCAAAGTACCGCCGGGCGTTCTCCAGGGCCCGCCGCGGGTGGGTGAACCCGTGGAGCCCCTCCCCCCTGGCCGGCCGGTAGGTGTGCCAGTCGTAGAGGAACAAATCGTGGAGCAGGCCGCCCCGGGCCGCCGCCCGGGCATCCAGCCCCCGGCGGAGACAGCAGCGGTAACTGAGATATGCCACGGCCAGGCAGTGGCTCAGGCAGCTGGCCTCCCCGTGCTGGGGATAGCGGGCCATGGACTGGACCGCCGGGTGGCGCCAGAGGGGCCCCACGGCATCCCAGAAGCCGTCGTCCCGGGGCAGCGGCGGCAGGGGCCGCAGGCGCCTCATGCCGGCCGCTCCGGCGGCTGGCGCCGGCGGGCAGACCGGAAGCGGAGGGTAAAATCCACCAGGTATGTACCGCTCAGCACCAGGGCCATGGCCCAGCCGGCCCGGGGCGGCATCCGCAGCACCAGGCGCACCAAAAAGCGGTGGAGGAACCCCGTGAGCAGCAGCATCAGGAGGCCCCAGGCCACGGTGCTCTCCAGACAGAGGATGCCCTTGTAGTTGAACCGCTTTTCCGAATAGTCCCACCAAAACTCGCCGAACAGGCGCATCATGGCCCGGGCCGTCAGGTACTCAAAGGCCGTGGCCGTCAGCGCCCCGACGAAAAAGAGCAGCAGGAAGTTCCCCGCCAGGGGCCGCAGCACCGCATAGCCCAGCATGGCGCCGAAGCCGTAGATGATGCAGAAGGGGCTCCGGGCAAAGCCCCGGTTCTCCCACACGCCCTTCTCCCGCCGGATGACCACGCACTCCATGACCCAGCCCAGGAAACTGTACAGGAAAAACACGTCTATCAGCGCGTACAGGGGCACGACCTCCGGGTAGAAAATCGTCTCCATGAAAATCACCTTTCGTCTATTCGGGGATTTTCTGTCAGTCTACCAGCTTCCCGGGAGAATTGCAAGAAAAATGCCTCTTATCTTCGGTTTTTCGGCGTTTCGCACAAAGGCCCTCCCCAGGCGGGAGGGCCTTTTATTATGGGAATTTCAGGGGCACAATCCGTATGAATTTTACCGCCCTGCTCAGCCGCCCAAGTCGTCGATGCGGGTCTTGTCCACGGCCCGCCGCCGGGCGGCTTGCCGGGTCCGGCGGCAGACGATGTGGATGCCCGCGCAGACTGCCGTGGGAACGTTGCACGCCAGGAACATGGCCGCCACCTGTCCCCACGAGGGCGCCGGGTTCACCGTCGTCACCTGGACCTCCTGTCCCTTAGCCTCCAGCTCCTCCGCACATTCCCGGGCCGAGGCCGTGTCGGTGAACTTGTAGGACACGGCCCCGTCCGACGTCACCACCCAGACCGGATCCCCGGCCGGGGACAGCTTGGCCGCCGTGAAGCCCGCCGCCGTCGCCACCGCCAGAATCAGGAACACCACCGGCAGGATCCACCCCCACCCGCCGCTCTGCCGGCGGGACAGCCAAATCTGGGCCGCTATGATTCCGGCTGCCACCAGAAGATACATCCAAAGCCGCACGCCTACACCGCTCATTTCGCACCCTCCCGTCTCTGCTTGTTGTATTCGGCAATCAGCACCTTGGCCGTGTCGAAGTCCAGCTTGTCGTTGAGCGCCAGCCGCTTCACCAGGGCCACGTAGGGGTCCGCCCCCTCCGCCTCGTTCAGCTGGATCTTCTGAATCAGTTTGTCCAGCCGCAGGCGGACCGTGGGATACGTCACCTGGTACTGCCGCGCCATCTCCTTCAGGGAACCCGAGGCCAAGACGAACTTTTTGATGAACGTCACGTCCTCTTCCTCCAGCCCGGCCAGCCAGTCGGGCAGAATTTCCAGCGCCATACGCCGCCCTCCTTTCACTAAATTCAATATATCATTTAATATTATTAAAGTCAATATAAAATTTTCTACTTCATAAAATCAAAAACGCCCCGGACCCACCCGTCCGAGGCGCTCTCGATTGGATTTACACGGAAACCAGCTCCGGGCCCAGGTCCCGGGTCAGCTCGCCGTTCCACTCCAGGCGCAGCAGCTCCCCGTAGCGGCCCGGGACCGTGCCTGTCTCGGCGAAGCCGTACCGCCGGTAGAAGGCCAGGGCCCGGCCGTTGGCCGGCGACACCGCCAGCTCCAGGCGGCTCTTGCCCCTGGCCCGGAAGAAGCTGACCGCCTGGCCCACCAACTGGATGCCCAGCCCCTGTCCCCGGAACTCCGGCAGCAGGTACAGGAAGGCCACGTGGCCCGCCCGGCGGCTGGCGGCCAGATTCAGCTGCACCAGGCCCGCCGGCTCCTCCCCCAGCATGGCCTGGCAGAGGGCCCAGGGCTCCCCGGCCGCCCCGGCCAGGGCGTCCCGGTAGAAGGCGGCCCCGTCGCAGTCGCCGTCGTCGCCGTAGACCAGCCGCCAGGCCTCGCGCCGGCAGGCGGCGTACCAGTCCCGGTCCCCCAGGGGGCGGAACCACAGGTTCCGGTCCTTCCGCGTCCCCTGCTGCCGCCACCAGTTCTGCCGGGCGAAGGTGGACAGCTCCGGCGGCAGGTGGGAGTTGTCGTTGAGGTAGACGCTCCGGAAGCGGCCGCCCTCGTACTCCAGAAGGCTGACGCCGGTGTTGTCGCAGTGGGCAATCTCCGGAATCCGGTCCGGGCCGTAGAACAGGCGCATCTCCATGGCCCGGATGACGCAGCCGTGGGTGAAAATCGCCACGGTCTGGCCGTCGTGGGCCCGGGCCACCTCCTCCAGCGCCGCCAGGAAGCGGCCGGAGTACTGCTCCACGGTCTCCGCCCCCTCGACCCGCCAGTGGTAGGGGTCGGCACTGAAGCGGGCCATCATCTCCGGCTCCTCCCGCTCCAGCTGGCCGAAGGGCACATCCTCCCAGCAGCCCAGGGCCACCTCCCGGAAGCGGGGCTCCAGCCGGAGGGGCAGCCCCTTGGGCACCCAGACCGCCTGGGCCGTGGTCCGGGTCCGGACCAGGTCGCTGCTGTAACAGGCGTCCACGTTCTCCCCGGCGAACCGGTCCCGGAGGGCCTCCACCTGCCGCAGGCCGTTGACGGTCAGGGTGGTGTCGTACTGGCCGTGGATCCGGCGGAACAGGTTGCCCTCCGCCTCGGCATGGCGCACGATGTACAGTCTCGTCATCTCAAATCACCGTCACGGCCTGGGCAATCTCGTCGCGCCGCTTTTCCGCCGCCGCCCGGGCCGCCGGAACCAGCCCCAGCTCCGGGGACGCCTGCCAGGCGTGGGCCGGGGCGTCGTCCTCCAGGATGGCCCCGTGGCCGAATTTGTCGAACGCGCCCCGGGCCTCGCGGACGGCGGGCCCGGCGGGCACCAGGAAAAAGAGCCGGTCGTACCGCTGGCGCAGCTCGGAAAAGGCCCGCGCCCGGACGGCGTCCAGCAGGATTCCCACCTGGGAGTAGCCCCCCTTGCCGAAGAGGTCGGTGCTCAGGCGCATGGCCAGGTCCGCCACCACCGTGTGGACCACCCGGTCGCCGGCCAGGAGGTCCTGGAGCTCCCGGGCGGACTTGTTGGCGGTCCGGGCCAGGAGGAACACGCTCTTCTCCCGGACGCGGCAGTGGGGCAGGTACGGCCGGACGCCGTCGCTGCCGGTGAAGGCGTCGAGCACCACGGCGTCGGCCTCCCACAGCGGCGGCGCGCCGCCGGGCTCCAGGCCGCCGAAGGCCGCCCGGGCGGCCAGCTCCGCCGCCGGCTCCAGGTCGCAGCGGTCCGTCTCCAGGAAGACGTAGTAGCCCAGCTTCCTGGCCAGGGCGCAGAGGCGGCCCAGGACGGCCAGGCCCTCGGGCCCCAGGACCTCAAAGTATGTCATGGGGAATTTGACCGCCGGCACCAGGTCCGCCAGGCCCTCCAGCAGGGCCCGGCCCTGGGCCTCGACCCCGGCGGCCCCGGTCCCCTCGATTTCCGGCGGCAGCCGGTCGGCCCGCAGGCGCAGGCTGACGACGGTCGGATTCTTCTTTTTGCGGATTTTCCCTTGCAGGACGTCCACAGACACGGCACTCGCTCCCTTCCCGACGCCGTCGGCGTCTTTGAAGACATTGTACCATATTCCGCCGCCAAAGGAAAGCCGGACGACGGGGGGAAAGATTTTCATGGACTGTCCCGCGGCCATCCGGGCATCCTAGGGCCAGGAGGGATGCAACAATGGAAGTCAAGAGCTTTGCCGTCACCCTGGGGGTCGGCATGGTCACCGGCGCGGCCGTCATGCTGATGATTCCCCACCGGTCCCCGGTCTACCGGACGGCCAACCACGCCGCCAAGGCCGTCAAGCGCCGCGTCGAGTGCGCCATGGACGCCATCATGCAGTAAAAACGTTCGTCCACCTTCTTTCCCAGGTGGACGAACGTTTTTGCTATGCAAATATAGCAAAACGGCCTCGTGCCGCTTACAGCGGCACGGCCATGAAATCCAAGCGCGTGGGCCGGAGCGGCCCACATGCGCGAAACTTCATGCGCCACTTTTCGACCGATTATCGCGGTGCGCCCGCAGCGCATGAAGTTTCTGCCGCTACAAATCGTCGGCGTCCTGGACCGGCTTCTCCTTGGGGTCTGCCGGCACGCCGGTGTAGCTGCCCTGGGGGTCGGTCCGGCGGCTCCCCAGGTCCGACAGGGCCCGGGCCGCAGCGGCCGGGTCCCGCTTTTCCGGTTTCATATCCTGCTCATCCCCTCTCCGCCGCGGCGGCGGCTGACGCTAGTGTTGCCCCAGCCGGGCCGCTCCATGCGGAGCGCGGCGCAATTCCGCAAAAAATCACCAGCCTCCGGCGGCGTTCCCGCTGGGCTGGTGAACCGATGCCGGGCGCTTACCGGCGCACTGTGTCCGGCTTCTGCCGGCGGCCGGCCCGCAGAGCCAGGCAAATCATGCGGCTCATCCCGGCCAGCTCCACATCCCGCTGGGGACAGCCCCGGCGGCGCAGGCTCTCGAGAATCGTTTGCTTCTCCATGGCGCGTCCCTCCTTTCCGCCCCCTAGGATACCACGCCGCGCGGGAAATGCAACCGAAATTCCGTGAAAATTCTGAAAACTTTTCAAAACGCCAACGGCGCGCCGCGGGAACCGGAGTTCCGCGGCGCGCCGAATCGATGCGCGGGGGAGAGTTTACTTGAGGCTCTCGGCCACGGCCACCGCGACGGCCACCGTCGCGCCGACCATGGGGTTGTTGCCCATGCCCAGGAAGCCCATCATCTCCACGTGGGCCGGCACGGAGGAGGAGCCGGCGAACTGGGCGTCGGAGTGCATCCGGCCCATGGTGTCGGTCATGCCGTAGGAGGCGGGGCCGGCGGCC
>CAJFNZ010000120.1 GCA_904395905.1 uncultured Oscillospiraceae bacterium
AAAAAGCCCTCGGCAGAGTTTCGCCGCCCACTGGCGGCGAAATAAAGTTTGAATCCGTTTTTTCCGGGGACATGCGCCTCGGAAAAAACACTTTACAGGCGACGAGTGTGCGGCCCAAAGGGCCGTGCGCGTGGGAGCCTGCATCCCCTCGCCAAAATGCCTGCATTTTGGCGACAGCAAACCCCCTTGACAAGATTCGGACAGTCGTGTAGTGTGTCCTTGGCAGCTGCGGGCATTGCCCCTTGACAGCAGGCCTATTGTATTATAAACTTAATACAATCATACAAAGCCGGCTTCGGCCGGCGCAAGGAGGAGACAATCTATGAAACTGCGGAGAGGACTTGCGCTTCTGCTGGTCGTCGCCGTCCTGGCGGCGTGCGCCGGCTCGGCGCTGGCGGCCGACGGCGGGCTGACCCGGGGCGAGGCCCGGGATATGCTGCTGGCGGCGGCCGACGACTACAACCCCGGCGTCACGGCCGAGGACATTCTCCGGGGCGACGAGAACGGGAATCTGAACCTGGACGGGCCGCTGACGCGGGCCCAGGCCATGGTGATGCTCTCCCGGGCCTTCGGCGACCTGCCGGAACCGGTGGGGGACAACGCCCGCCGGGCCTATGACGCCGCGGACTTCACCGACATCCCGGTCTGGGCCCAGACCGAGCTGGCCGATGTGCTGGAGGCCGGCATTGTGGCCGGCACCTCCGCCACGACCTTCTCGCCCAACGAGCCGGTGACCGAGGCGCAGCTGGCGCTCCTGATTCAGCGGGTCTACACCCTGGAGGGCTCCAACCTCCGCGACGACTTCTACGCCACGGTGAACAAGGAGTGGCTGGACAGCTCCGTCATCCCGGCCGGCTACACCAGCGCCGGCACCATCTATGAGATGACCGTCCGGGCCAACGAGCAGGTGGCGGAGATTATCGCCGAGATTGTGGCCAGCGACCCGGCGCCCGGCTCCCGGGAGGAGAAAATCAAGAACCTCTACGAGAACGTCATCAACTGGGAGGCCCGCGACGCTGCGGGCATCGAGCCCATCCGCCCCTGGCTGGAGGCCATTGACCAGGCCGGCAGCCTGGCCGAGCTGATGGAACTCCACTGTGCAATCTCCCGGGAGGCCGCCGTGTCCATCCTCATGGGCTTCGGCCTGACCACGGATCTGGAGGACAGCACGAAGAACCGCGTGACCTTCGCCACCCTCTATCCCTCCCTGGGGAACCGGGCCAGCTACGACGACGCGGCCACCGCGGCGGCGTATCGGCAGTACCTGGAGACCCTGCTGACCCTGGGCGGCCGCACCGCCGAGCAGGCGTCCGCCGAGGCCGCGGCCTATATCGAGATGGAGAAGGGCCTGGCCGACGCCATGATGTCCCGCCAGGACTACGGCGACGCCGACCAGATCTACAACCTCTACACCATGGAGGAGCTGGAGGCGCTGTTCCCCCAGGTGGACCTCCAGGCGGTGCTGGACGCCACGGGCTTTGCCCTGGACGGGGAGGTCCTGGTGGAGGACCCGGGCCTGCTGGAGGCCTCGGCGGCGTACTTTGACGACAGCCATCTGGAGCTGCTCAAGACCACGATGCGCCTGGGCGTCCTGTCGGGCTTCGGCGGCGTCCTGAGCCGCGCGTTCACCGAGGCGGCCTACACGTACCAGGAGGCGATTTACGGCGTCTCCGGCCGGCTCTCCGACGAGGACCTGGCCTCCCAGCAGGTCCAGGCGTACCTGTCGGACTACCTGGGGCAGCTGTACGTGGAGCGGCACTTCTCCGCCGAGGCCAAGGCCGACGTGGAGGCGATGATTGAGGAGTTCCGCACCATCTACGCCGAGCGGATCCGCGCCCTCGACTGGATGAGCGACGCGACGAAGGCGCGGGCCATTGAAAAGCTGGAGGCCATGGCCGTCAACGTCGGCTATCCCGACACGTGGGACGACACCATGGACGCGGCGGAGATCCGCAGCGTGGAGCAGGGCGGCTCCTACTTTGAAAACGTCCTGTCCATGTCCCGGGCGGCCCGGGACGCCGCGGTGGCTTCCCAGTTTGAGCCGGTCAACAAGGACGCCTGGCAGCTGGCGGCCTACACCGTCAACGCCTACTATGACGCCACGGCCAACAGCATCAACTTCCCGGCGGCCATCCTCCAGGCGCCGCTGTACGACGTGAACGCCGACGACACCGAGAACCTCGGCGGCATCGGCTACGTGATTGCCCACGAAATCACCCATGCCTTCGACAACAACGGCGCCAAGTTCGACGCCGAGGGCAACGTCTCCGACTGGTGGACGGCCGAGGACTACGCGGCCTTCCAGGCCCTGTGCGACCGGGTGGTGGCGTTCTACGACGGCGTGGAGGCCATGCCGGGCATCGTCTGCGACGGGGAGCTGACCCTCTCGGAGAACGTGGCCGACCTGGGCGCCCTGGCCTGCATCACCGAGGCCGAGGGCCGCGAGACGGCGCCCGACTACGCCACGCTCTATGAGACGGCGGCCCGCACGTGGCGCGGCTCGACGAGCCGGGAGATGGCGGCGTATCTGGTGGCCATGGACGTCCACGCGCCGGACCGGCTCCGGGGCAACCGGGCCCTCCAGAGCTGCGACGAGTTCTACGAGGCCTTTGCCATCCAGCCCGGCGACGGCATGTACCTGCCGCCGGAGGAGCGGGTCCAGATCTGGTAAACGGCCAGCCTTCTGAAAAAGCGGCGCCGGCGAATGATTTCGCCGGCGCTGTTGTTTTGTTTGGCCGCTCCCTAGGCCTGCTTCCAGTACATATAGTTGTCGGCGAACAGGATGTCCAGCCGCTTCTCCGTGTGGAGGTACGAGAGGCACGAGCGGATGGTCGCCCCGGCGGTGGCGTACTGGTTGTGGACCATCTTCATCCCGCAGTCGGTGAACACGTCGTGGATGACCTGCTCGGTCGTCCGGGGCTCCCGGCAGAGGGTCCAGACCCGGTCCAGCAGGGCCAGGATGTGGGCCCGGTTTTTCTGCGCCAGGGGGCGGATGTCGGCCGCCGGCTCGGCGTGGGCCGGGATGAACAGGCGGCCCTCCAGCGTCTCCAGCTTGTCCAGGGACTGGAGATACGCCTCCACGTTGAAGGTGTACGACACCGGGTACTTCTCCAGCGCCTCCTCCGAGAGGACCGCGTCGGCCACGAACCAGACGTCGTCGTCGGTGCGGAAGCCCACCATCCCCGCCGCGTGGCCGTGGAGCGGCTCCACCCGGAGCCCGGGGGGCAGGACCGCCTCGGTCAGGGCCTGGCAGTCGGAGGGCTTGGCCTCGAGGAACTTGTTGCGGATCTCCCGGTAGGGGAACGCGCCGAACAGCACCGTCGGCTCGAGAACCGGGTCCCGGACGAAGGGGGCCTCCACGCCCCAGGCGTAGGCCGGGCAGCCGGTGCGCTCCTGGAGCAGGGCGTTGCCGCCCACGTGGTCGGCGTGGGAGTGGGTGTTGAAGATGGCCGTCAGCGTCCAGCCCTGCTCCTCCAGGTGGCGCAGGACCTTCTTGGCCGTGCCGCCGTCGCCGCCGCTGTCGATGAGGCAGACCTCCCGCTCGCCGTGGCGGTAGAGGCCCATGCGGACCGGGCAGTCGATGTAGTAGCTCCGCGCCCCGACGGGGATGAGTTCGTACATACGGGTGATTCCTCCTCCGGCGGCGGCGCCGCCGTTATTTGTTCCGACCCCTATGATACCACAGCCGCCGCCGTTTGTCACCGGCGCCGCGGCCGCAAAAATCCCGCCCGGCCCCTTGTGCCCGCCGGCGGGGGTGTGGTACAATATTGCAAACGCGGGCGCTGCCCGCCCGCGGGTCTTGCAGAAAGGGAATTCCAAGAACTATGCGTATCGTCGTGAAAGTGGGGACCTCCACCCTGACCCACGCCACGGGGCGGCTGAACATCCGCCGGGTGGAGAGCCTGTGCAAAACCCTGGCAGATTTGAAGAATGCCGGCCACGAGATTATCCTTGTCTCCTCGGGGGCCATCGGCATGGGCGTGGGCAAGCTGATGCTGCCCGGGCGGCCCCAGGATATGCCCACCAAGCAGGCCGCCGCGGCCGTGGGCCAGTGCGAGCTGATGTACACCTACGACAAGCTCTTCGAGGAGTACCACCACACCGTGGCCCAGATTCTCCTGACCGGTTCCGACGTGGAGAACGAGGAGCGCCACCGGAACTTCCGGAACACCATCTTCCGGCTCCTGGAGCTGGGGGCCATGCCGATTGTCAACGAGAACGACACCGTCGTCACCGATGAGATTGGCGTGGGGGACAACGACACCCTGGGGGCCATCGTGGCCGTCAGCGTGGAGGCGGACCTGCTGGTGCTGCTCAGCGACATCGACGGCCTCTACACCGCCGACCCGCACCGGCATCCCGACGCCCGGCGCATCGAGCGGGTGGAGGAGGTGACGCCGGAGATTGAGGCCCTGGCCGGCGGCAAGGGCTCGGCCCTGGGCACCGGCGGCATGGCCACGAAGCTGTCGGCCGCCCGGATGGCCACGGCCGCCGGCACCGACATGATCATCGCCAACGGCGCCGACCCGCGGGTCCTTTACGACATCGCCGAGGGCCGGCCGGTGGGCACTCGCTTCGTTGCCAAAAAGGAGGCGCAACCGTGACGACAATGGAACAGCTGCGGACGGCCAAGGCCGCCTGCCCGGCCCTGCTGCGGGCCACGACGGAGGAGAAGAACCGCGCGCTTCTGGCCATGGCCGACGCCCTGGCGGCCCATGCGGCCGAGATCCTGGACGTCAACCGCCGGGACGTGGAGGCCGCCCGGGGGACCATCTCCGAGGTGATGCTCGACCGCCTGGCCCTGAACCCGGCGCGGATTGCCGGGATGGTGGACGGCGTCCGCCAGGTGGCGGCCCTGCCCGACCCGGTGGGCCGGGTGCTGGAGACCGTGGAGCGGCCCAACGGGCTTCGCATCGAGAAGGTCTCGGTGCCCATGGGCGTGGTGGCCATCGTCTACGAGAGCCGGCCCAACGTCACCTCCGACGCGGCGGCCCTGGCGCTCAAGAGCGGCAACGTCTGCGTGCTGCGGGGCGGCAAGGAGGCCTACGCCACGGCCAACGCCATCACCGCCGCCCTGCGGGAGGGGCTGCGGAAGGCCGGCCTGCCCGAGGACTGCGTCAGCACCATCCAGGACACCGGCCACGAGAGCGTCCACACGCTGATGGAGGCCGTGGGCCTGGTGGACCTGCTGATTCCCCGGGGCGGCCCGGGGCTCATCGAGGCCTGCGTCCGGGGGGCGCTGGTGCCGTGCATCCAGACGGGCACCGGCATCTGCCACGTCTACGTGGACGCGGCCGCCGACCAGGAGATGGCCCTGAACATCATTGAGAACGCCAAGACCAGCCGGCCCTCGGTCTGCAACGCCGAGGAGGTGCTGCTGGTCCACCGGCAGATTGCCGCGGAGTTCCTGCCCAAGGTGCGCGTCCGGCTGGAGCGGGACCGGCTCCAGGCCGGCAAGCAGCCGGTGGAGCTGCGGTGCGACCGGCGGGCCGCCGCCGTCCTGGGCGGGCCGGTGGCCGGGGAGAAGGACTTCGACACGGAGTTCCTCGACTACATCCTGGCCGTGGCCGTGGTGGACAGCGTGGAGGCGGCCATTGCCCACATCGCCGCCCACTCCACGGGCCACTCCGACGCCATCGTCACCGAGGACCCGGCGGCGGCGGAGCTGTTCACGACACTGGTGGACAGCGCGGCGGTGTACGTCAACGCCTCCACCCGGTTCACCGACGGCGGGGAGTTCGGCCTCGGGTGCGAGATGGGCATCTCCACCCAGAAGCTCCACGCCCGGGGGCCCATGGGCCTGCGGGAGCTGACGTCGTACAAGTATGTCGTCCGCGGCAGCGGGCAGATTCGATAGGAGGCGGAAAGATGGGACATCTCTTCGGATTCATCGGCGTGGGGAACATGGGCGGCGCCCTGGCCCGGGCGGCCTGCCGGACGCTGGACCCCAAGCGGATTGTCGTGACGAACCGGACGGCGGCCAAGGCCGAGGCCCTGGCGGCCGAGCTGGGCTGCGACGCGGCGGCGGACAACGCGGCCGTGGCCCGGGAGGCCAAGTACCTGTTCCTGGGGGTCAAGCCCCAGATGATGGAAGGGCTCCTGGCGGAGCTGGCGCCGGTGCTGGCGGCGCGGCAGGACCGGTTTCTCCTGGTGAGCATGGCGGCCGGGCTGCGGATGGAGAAGCTGCTGGCCATGGCCGGCGGCACGTATCCGCTGATTCGCATCATGCCCAACACGCCCGTCGCGGTGGGGGAGGGCGTGGTCCTCTACACGGCCAATGGGGCGGTGGAGCAGGCGGAGCTGGACGAGTTCCTAGGGGCCATGGCCGGCGGCGGCCTGCTGGATCCCCTGGAGGAGGGCCTGCTGGACGCCGGCAGCGCCGTGGCCGGCTGCGGCGGGGCGTTTGCCAATATGTTCCTGGAGGCCCTGGCCGACGGCGGCGTGGCCTGCGGGCTGCCCCGGGCCAAGGCGCAGAAGTACGCGGCCCAGATGCTCCTGGGCACGGCCCGGCTGCTGCTGGACAGCGGCCGTCACCCCGGGGCGCTGAAGGACGAGGTCTGCTCCCCCGGCGGCACGACCATCCAGGGCGTCCGCGCGCTGGAGCGGGGCGGCCTCCGCTCGGCGGCCTTTGAGGCCGTGGTCGCCGCCTACGAAAAGACGGTGCAGCTGGGGAAATAACCGCCGGTTTCGGCACACGCCACATCAAACGCCCCCGGTCCATTCCGAGAAGGAACGGCCCGGGGGCGTTCTGCGCGTCAGTTCCGTCCGGTGGAGCCGAACCCGCCGGCACCCCGCTGGGTCGGGCTGAGGTCTTCGGCCTCGTAGAACCGGCCGGTCAGATAGGGCGTCACCACCAGCTGGGCCACCCGGTCGCCGTCCTCCACGGTCCGGGGCGCGGGGCCGTGGTTGTAGAGGGCCACCAGCAGCTCGCCGCGGTAGTCGGCGTCCACGACGCCCACCTTGTTGGCCGGCGCCAGGCCCTGCTTGGTGGCCAGGCCGCTGCGGGCGTAGACCAGGCCCACGTATCCGGCCGGCAGCTCCATGGCGAGGCCGGTGGGGATCCAGGCGGTCTCGCCGGGGGCGACGGTGACCGGCGCCTCCAGGCAGGCGAAGAGGTCTGCGCCGGCCGCCTGGGCCGAACCGTAGACCGGCAGCCGCGCGCCGGGGCGTAGCTTTTTGACGGCAATGGGCTGTTCCATGGGAGTTCTCCTTTCTAGTCCGCCCACAGGACGACCCGGCCGGCGGCCAGGGTCCGGGGGACGTCGATGAGCCGCTGGTTGTCCGAGCCGCGGAACCGGAGGCGCAGGTTCTTCCGGGCCTCGATGAACGGCCCGTCCACCAGCACGTCCAGCAGGGCGAGCAGCCCCCGGGCCGTCTCCACGGGCCCGGCCTGGCCGCCGAGCAGCTGCTCGAGGGTGTAGCCGGAGAAGGCCCAGACGGTCTTCTCCGGGTAGGCGGCCCGGACGGCCTCCACCAGGGGAATCAGGACCGCCCGGTTGGCCGGCTCGAAGGGCTCCCCGCCCAGGAGGGTCAGGCCGTGGATGTAGTCCGGCGCCAGGCGGCGGAGCAGCTCGTCCCGGGTCTCGTCGGTGAAGGGCTGGCCGTAGGAGAAGTCCCAGGTCTCCGGCTGGAAGCAGTTTTTGCAGTGGCGGGTGCAGCCGGAGACGAACAGCGACACCCGGACGCCGGGGCCGTTGGCGATGTCGTGGGGTTTGATGGCGGCGTAGTGCATGGCGCTTGGATCCTTTCTCCGGCCGGCGGCGGGCCGGGGGCGCTTTTTCGAAAATTCGTCGAAATGCCCATGCCGCAACGGGCAAAAAATGTGGTATTCTTACAGTATAGAGGTCATATCGGGTTCGGGTTCACTACGGGAGAAAGGAGTTACCCATGTTTCACGTGAACGACACCGTGCTGTACGGGACCGAGGGCATCTGCGTGATTGAGGACATCGCCACGCGCACCTTCGACCGGAAGACCCAGGAGTACTACGTCCTGCGGCCGGTGTACGGCAATCGGTCCACCATCTTTGTACCCACCCAGAACGAAAAGCTCTGCGCTAAGATGCGCACGCTGCTGTCGCCGGAGGAAATCCACGATATGATTCGCGCCATGCCCGGGGTGGAGCCTCTGTGGATTGAAAATGAGGCGGCCCGGAAACAGGCCTACGGGGAAATCCTCCGCGGCGGCGACCGCCGGGCCCTCGTGCGGCTGATGAAGACCCTGTATCTCCACCGGGAGAAGCTGAAGACCACCGGGCGGAAGTTCCACGCCAGCGACGAGCGGTTCCTCAAGGAGGCCGAGAAGCTCCTCTACACCGAGGTCGCCCACGTGCTGCACCTGGATCCCGGTCAGGTGCCGCCCTTCATCCGCCAGGAACTGAAAAAGGCGGGCGTCGAGTCCTGAAACCGGCGCCGAAGACAGCAGGGAGAACCGCAGAGCCGCGGTTCTCCCTGCTGCGTTGTTGCGGTCAGTTTTCCCAGATAATCGAGGCGGCGCGGAAGTTGGCGGCGTCCACGTAGGAGCCGTAGGCCACAATCTGCTCGTTGGGCTTGAGGGCGGCCAGCGGCACGGCCGTGCCGGTGGAGGACTCCAGAATGGCCCCCACCTGCCGGACGTCCAGGTAGATGAGCCGGTTGGAGGTGTTGAGCAGCGTGATGACCGAATCGTCGTCGTCCACGGCCAGCACCGTGCCGGAGACCTTGTTGGCCGAACTGCCGGTGCCCTGCACCAGGTAGATCTCCACGATGGTGGAGCCCTCGACCACCACCGAGACGGTGTCGCCCACCTGCACGGCGCTGACGAGGATGGCCTTGCCGTTCTGGTAGGCGTTGGCCGACGGCGAGACCGTCAGAGACTGGGTGTTGTTGTACTCGTCGGTAATCATCCAGGTGGTGCCGCCGGTGGTGGAGACGATGGAGGTGACGATGCCGTCCAGGGTTTCGTCGCTCATCTCCAGGGCGATCTCCGTCAGGCGGCCGCCGCGGACGGTCAGCTCGGCCCGGCTGCCCACGGTCACCCGGTCGATGCCGGCGGAGTTCTCACCCCAGTAGATGTCGGGCAGGTTCGTCAGGTCCAAATCGAAGCGCACCAGGCCGCCGTCCTCGGTGGTCACCTCCAGCACGGCGGGCGTGCCGTAGGTCATGCGGCTGACGGTACCCTCCACCGTCACGTTGCCCGAGACGGCCGACACCTCGGAGACGTCGTCGCCGCGGTAGGTGACGGTCAGGTACATCCCGATTTCCAGGTCTTCCGGCCCCTCCACGCGGTCGTTGATGGTCACATCGGTGCCGCGGGGCAGGCGGATGCGGGTGGACTTCCCGTCGTCGGCGTCGTTGAAGCGGACATCGTAGCCGGTGCCGGAGCGGGCCACGGAGCTGACCCGGCCCTGGACGTACTCGTAGTTGGGACGGTTCTGGACCGTCACGGCGGTAATCTGCCCCTCGGACAGGCGGAGGCTCAGGCGGGAGCCGGCGAGATTGTCGTCGAGCCGGTTGTCGCCGTCCTGGACGGTCACATCGGCGTCGGCCGCGACCGGATAGCGGCGGACGATGCCGTCGGGGCCGCGGAAGGTCAGCTGCTCGCTGCCGTAGTCCACCAGGATGCCGGACTGGCGGGTGACGTCGGTGTAGCCCTCCAGGGCCAGGTAGTCGCCCTCTTCCTCCAGGTAGTCGAGGCTGCGGACAATCATGGCGGCCACGACGCCGCGGGTGACCTGGGCGTGGGGGAGGAACTCGTTGCGGCTGTTGCCCTCGACGATGCCGGCGTCCACCAGCACGGCGATATGGCCCCGGTAGGCCGGGGCAATCTCGTCGGTGTCGGAGAAGTCCAGCTCCACGCCGCGGTCAACCAGGGCGTCGGCCTCGTCGGTCTTCTGGAGGGCGCGGACGAGCAGCACCGACAGCAGCTCCTTTTCAATGGGGGCCGTCAGCCGCAGGTTCCGCAGCTCGTTCTCCGAGAGGATGCCGGCGGCCAGGCACAGCTCCAGCTCGTCGTAAGCCCAGCGGAGGGTGACGTCTACGTTGGATTCCACGAAGTCGCCGTAGTCGTCGTGAATCAGCTCCAGGGCGGCGTCGTCCACGTCGTAGAAGCGGGAGAGCAGCACCAGGGCCTCGTTGGCGGTGATGATGCCCTCCGGCCGGACGGTGCCGTCGGTGTAGCCGGTCAGGTAGCCCAGGTCCGACAGCTCCAGGATGTAGGAAGCGGCCCAGTGGCCGGTCAGGTCCGTGTAGTTGTTGACCGCCAGGGCGGTTACCGGCAGGGCTGCCGTCAGGAGCACTGCCAGCAGCAGGGAAAGGATTCGTCTTTTCATGATGGTATCGCCTCTCTTTACATTGCGCTCTCAGCTGCACTGGTGGGAAGCAATGAACTCTTCCCGGATATTGTACCATAGATGGTGCGGAAATGACAACTGAATTGTGGAAAATTCCGCCCAAATGTCCCTCAAGACACTGGACGAAGTTCCGGGGAAAAGGTTCCCGGGCGGCGCAGCCGGATTTGGCGGCGGGACTTCTTTTGTCCGGGGGCGGAAAAACCGTTGCGCGGACCCCGCCGATGGAGTATACTAACGAAAAAACCGGCGAACGGGCCGGACGGGAGGAATTTTGGGATGTACGACGTCGTGGCAATCGGCGAGCTTTTGATTGATTTTACCGTGGACCGGGTGCAGGCGGACGGCTACCCGGTGGTGGCGGCCCATCCCGGCGGCGCGCCGGCCAACTTCCTGGCTGCTCTGGCCAAATACGGCCGGCGCACGGCGATGGTGGCCAAGGTGGGGGACGACACGTTCGGCCGCCGCCTCCGGGAGACCCTGGAGCAGGTGGGCATCGACGCCCAGGGCGTCGCGGTGACCGGCGAGGCCTTCACGACCCTGGCCTTCGTGACGCGGGACGCGGCGGGGGAGCGGGAGTTCTCCTTCGCCCGGAAGCCGGGGGCCGATATGCTGCTGCGGCCGGAGGACCTCCCGCTGCCGCTGCTGGCCGGGACCCGGGCGCTGCACTTCGGCACCGTCTGCATGACCGACGAGCCGGCCCGCTCCACCCACTATCGGGCGGTGGAATACGCCCGGGCGCACGGGGCGCTCATCAGCTTCGACCCGAACCTGCGCGAGCCCCTCTGGCCGCGGCTGGAGGAGGCCCGGGAGCAGATGCTCTGGGGCTGCGCCCATGCCGACGTGGTGAAAATCAGCGACAGCGAGGTGGAATTCCTCTGGAACTGCGGCCCGGAGGCGGGCGCGCAGCGGCTGCTGGAGGCGTTCGGCGCCCGGTTGGTCTTCGTGACGCTGGGCAAGGACGGCTGCTGCTTCGCCAACCGGAACGGCGTCGGCCGGGTGCCGGGGCTCGCGGGGCTGGACGTGGTGGACACGACCGGGGCCGGCGACATCTTCGGCGGCACGGCCCTGTGGGGCCTGCTGGAGAGCGGCAAGGCCCCCGAGGACCTGACGCCGGCGGAGATGCGCGCCATCGCAGCCATGGCCTGCGCGACGGCCAGCCTGTCCACGACGAAGCTGGGGGGCATCTTCAGCGTGCCGGAGCGGGAGGCCGCCCAGCGGGCGGCGGCGCAGCTGTGACGGCCCTGGAGCGGGCCTTCACCGAGGCCCTGCTGGCCCGGATGGACGAGGCCGAGGCCGCCGGTGTGCCGCAGAAGCGCCTGCGGGCCGAGGTGGAGCGGTACGGCGGGGCGGCCTGCGCCCGGCGGCTGCTGGCCCGGGGGCAGGTGTCGGAGGGGTTCGACGCCCTGGCGGCGGCCGGGAAGCTGGAGCTGAGCCTGGAGGCCCTGGCGGCGGCCGGGCAGTTCGGCGAGCTGTTCACCGATGCGGAAATCAACGGCTGCTTTGCGGCCCTCTGCGACGCCGGGTTCTACACCTGGGGCCGGTAACATCCACGGAATTCGCGCGCCCCGGGCGGAAACGGCCCGGGGCGCGCGGTGTTCTGCACGAAAGGGGGCGGCCGGATGCCGGCCGCCCCAGGAGAGAGGAGGAGAGAGAAGCTTGCGGGGGTCAGCCCAGCAGGAACTGCTCGGGGTCCATGGGCTGCTGGTTGTGGAAGACGGCGAAATGCAGGTGGCTGTCCTGGGCCAGTTCCACGGTGGCCGTGTCGCCCACGACGCCCAGCACGTCCCCGGCCGACACCTCCTGGCCGACGGAAACGGCCGTCTCCGCGCTCAGGTTGGCGTAGTGGGTGGCGTAGCCGCCGTCGTGGTCCACCACGACGGTGGTGCCGAAGGCGTCGTCCTCGTAGACGGCGCCGACGACGCCGTCCCGGGCGGCCAGGACCTCTTCGCCGGCCGCGGCGGCGATGTCAATGCCGTTGTGGGTCCGCCAGTCCTGGGTGGTCGCGTTGTAGGCCAGGGCGTCCATGGCGTAGGCCCCGATGGTGTCGCCGCTCAGGGGGCGGACCGTCACAGGGGCCGAGACCTGGGCGTCCTCGCCGGCCACGTCCGTGCTGACGGAGCCGGAGACGTCCGTGGCGGGCGCGTCGGCGGAGGCCGCGGGCGCGGACGTCTCCTGGCTGTTGGAGGACGGCCGCTCGTGGTCGTCGTCTTCCGCAGTGGTCAGGGGCACCGACAGGGATTCGTCGCCCAGGCTGCTCTTCTGGTCGGCAGCGGTCCGCACGAACAGATAGCCGGACACGCCGACGGCCAGCACGCAGAGGGCCAGCACCATGTAGTACCCCTTTTCCCGGAGAAATTTGCGGATGGGACTGGGCTGCTTTTCTGGATGATTTTGCATATCTTGCACCTCCGCGGATAGGATGCCCGGATTTTCCAGGGGCTAAACCTGCGGGGACAAGAATTTTCCAGGGATTCCGGGACGGCAAAAGGCCCCGCGCAAAACTGCGCGGGGCCTCTCGGGGCTGGAAGTTACGCCTGGGCGGCGGCGCCGTCGGCGCCCGCCGTGGCGGAGGCGTCGGCGGTGAAGTAGACGAAGAAGGTGTCGCCGGTGGTGCTGTCGCTGAACATCTCCAGATACGAGACGGAGAAGTCCTGGAAGCCGGCCGGGACCTCATAGACCAGCAGGCCCGTCCGCGTCTCGTCCACGGCCAGGGTGTACGTACCGGGGAACTGCTCGGCGTTCAGGGGCTCCACCTGGTCGTAGGTGGTCATATCCCGGGTGATGGGATAGCGGAAATCCTCCTCGCCGGGGCTGCCCCACTGGGCCTGGAAGTCGGTGTCGTACATCTCGATGCTGCTGGTCGCGGTGTTCGTGACGGTCGCGCTGACCACCAGCAGCTGATTGCCCTCGGCGGCGGTGTACGTCTCGAAGGTCTGGCAGGTGTAGGCGCTGTTGATGGTGTAGTCAAAGAAATAGGTGTGCATCACGTCGCCGAACCGGCCCTGGGCGTAGCCGTCCTCGGCATAGATGTCGTCGCCGGCGGGCGCGGTCTCCGCAGGCGCGTCGGCGGCGTCGTCCGAGGCCGTGTCGTCAGCGGCGCTGTCGTCGGCAGCGGTGTCGTCGGCAGCGGTGTCGTCGGCGGTGGTATCGTCGGCAGTGGTGTCACCGCCGGTAATTTCGTCAACCAGGTCGCCGACCGGGTCGCTGTCGCTGCTGCTGCAGGCGGCCAGGGACAGCGTCAACAGGGCCGCCAGAAGCAGCGCCAGGCTCCGTTTTTTCATACTCGTTTCCTCCCTTTTGGGTTCTCTTAGAATCCGGCCGCCGCGCGTCTCGGCAGGCCGCATATACTATACCCGTTTGGGCGGCCGTATGCAAGCGGAATTTGCGAAATCGTCGTTTCTGAAACGACTTTCGTAGCGGGGGCCGCGAGCGCGGGGCGGAAGTTTTTCCAGACGGAGTGGAAAATAGCGTTGTCGTCCGGCGGAAAATCCGCTATACTGGAGGAAAGGCCGGCGCGCCGGCCGGGAGAGGGGGCGGCGGCCATGTCGGACGAGGCGCGGGAACTGGTAATGGCCCTGTACGCCGCCTGCGCCCAGGACGTGTTCAACTACGCTTACCACAACACCCACAGCGTGGACGCCTGCGAGGAGCTGGTGCAGGCGGTGTTCACGGCGCTGTGCGAGAAGCTGGAGCGGGGCGAGACGCTGCTGCCCACGGAGCTGCCGGCAGGCTCCCGGGAGGTATTGCGCCTGCGGATTTTCGAAGGTTTTGCGTACGAAGAAATCGCGCAGGCGATGAAAACCACGGCGCAAGTCGTCCGCCAGCGGTACGCCCGGGCGGCGCGCCAGTGCCGGGAAGTTTGGCCGGAAAAAATTTTTTGAATTTTTTTTCGAAATCGTGTCACAAAACACCCGCTGAAAGCTACTCATTATATGGGAGGTCCATATATGCGAAACGAGGAGAACGACACGTATTTGCAGACGATGCAGGAGCTGCTGCAAGCAGAGCGGCTGGACGCTGCCCAGGAAGCGTCGCTGATGGACGCCGTGAACGGCTACATCGACGGCACGCCGGAGGAGCGGCTGGACACGGATCTGATTGACGCGGCCCTGGCAAAGCTCAACGAGCTGCACCCGGAGCGGCCGGAACTGGACGTCGAGGCCGGCGCGGAGGCGCTGCGCCAGGCGCTGGAGGCGCAGGAGGGGGAGGGCGGCGAGGAGGACGAGGCGGAAGAGACGCCGGAGCCTCAGCTCCAGCCGCCGGAGCCGGTGAAGGCCAAGGAGCGCCCGCGGCGCACCGGCCGGGCGGTGATGGTGATTGCCGTGACGGTGGCGGTTCTGATGCTGGTCGCCAACGCATTTCGTAGTGGAAGACGGGCTTCTTCTGGCTCACGCTGTCGGGGGAGATAAGCTGCCGTGGGGGTGAACGCAATGGCGGCGAATGTTTCTGCCGGGAAAGAGCGGAACGACCGCCCTGCGGAGTATCCGGAGGGTACGCGCCAGTGGGCCGCGCAGCGGCTGCTGGCCGAATTGGACAAGGGGTGGCGCTCCGGCGAGGAACAGGGGTGGCGTTCCCTGGAGGAAGTGAAGGCAGCCCTGGATGAGGCGGGGCGCGCACAGTAGGCCAGGCATTTTCTGTAAAAAACCGCCGCCGCAGGGAACTCCTGCGGCGGCGTGCGTTTTCTTTAGATTTCCATGATGACGGGCAGAATCATGGGGTTGCGCTTGGTGGTCTTGAAGAGGTAGTTGGAGAGGTCCGACTTGATGGCCGCCTTGAGGGCCGCCCAGTCCCGGGCGTCCCGGGTGCGGCACTTCTCCAGCGAGGCCGTGGCAATCCGCCGCAGCTCGTCCATCAGCGACTCCGACTCCTTGACGTAGATGAAGCCGCGCGTGATGATGTCCGGGCCTGAGAGCACCGAGCCGTCCTCGGAGCTCAGGCTCACCACCACCACCAGCATCCCGTCCTGGGCCAGGTGCTTCCGGTCCCGCAGGACGACGCTTCCCACGTCGCCGACGCTGCTGCCGTCCACCAGCACCTTGCCCGAGGGCACCGTGCCGGTCAGCTTGCACGAGCGGCTCGTCAGCTCGATGACCCGGCCCAAGTCGGAAATGATGACGTTCCGCGGGTCCATGCCCATGGCCTGGGTCGCCAGCTTGGCGTGGATGCGCAGGTGGCGCTGCTCGCCGTGGACCGGGATGAAGAACCGGGGCTTGAGGAGGCCGTGGATGATTTTCAGCTCCTCCTGGCAGGCGTGGCCCGAGACGTGGACCTCCGAGAGGCCGTCGCGCACCACGTCCGCGCCCTTGCGGTACAGCTCGTTGATGATGTTGCTGATGGCCTTCTCATTGCCCGGAATCGCCGAGGCCGAGAGAATCACCCGGTCGCCCGGCTGAATCTCCACCTGGCGGTGGCTGGAGTAGGCCATGCGGTACAGGGCCGACATATCCTCGCCCTGGGAGCCGGTGGCCACGATGACCAGCTTCTCCTTGGGGATGGACTTAATCTGGTTGATGTCCACCACCGTCTTGGGCGGCACCTTCATATAGCCCAGCTCCGTGGACACCCGCAGGATGTTCTCCATGCTGCGGCCGGTGAAGGCAATCTTCCGCCCGTACTTGTGGGCCACCGTAATGAGCGACTGGAGCCGGTAGGCGTTGGAGGCGAAGGTGGAGACGATAATCCGCTGGTCGCAGCTCTTGAAGAGCCGGTCGAAGGTCTCGGTCACCACCATCTCGTTGGCCGTGTAGCCGGCCCGCTCCACGTTCGTCGAGTCGCACAGCAGCGCCAGCACGCCCTCCCGGCCCAGTTGGCCGAGGCGGCCCAGGTCCATCATGCCGTCTTCCGCCGTCGGGTCGATTTTGAAGTCGCCGGTCATGACGACGGTGCCGATGGGCGTCTTGATGGCAAAGGCCACGGCGTCGGCAATCGAGTGGTTCACGTGGATGAACTCCACCTGGAAGTTGCCCACCTTCACCGTCTCGCCGGCCTCGTGGGTGATGAGCTTGCACTTGTCGAGGATCCGATGCTCCTCCAGCTTCAGCTTCACCAGGCCCAGCGTCAGGCGGGTGCCGTGGACCGGGGCCTTAATCTGCTGCAACACGTAGGGCAGCGAGCCGATGTGGTCCTCGTGGCCGTGGGTCAGGAAGATGCCGCGGATCTTGTTCTGGTTCTTCACCAGGTAGCTGACGTCGGGAATCACCAGGTCCACGCCGTACATGTCGTCCTCCGGGAAGCCGACGCCGCAGTCCACGATGATGATGTCGCGGCCGTACTCCAGGACAGTCATGTTTTTGCCAATCTCATTGAGACCGCCTAAGCTCATAATTTTCAGTTTTTCAGCCAAATGGAATCACTTCTCCTTGTCTTGCGGGAGGCGGGCGGCTTCACCCGGCGGCTCCCGGTGGGATTTCGTCCGGCCATTGCCGGCTGCGTTTTCCAGTTTGAGGAACTGCTGGCCCGCTCGGCAGGCAAATGTGCGCAACAAAACCAAGACACCCGGCGGCCCCGGTGAACGGCCCCGTCTCGCCGCCACCGAACGCCCCGCCTGTCCTCCGCGCAGCGCTGATGCAGTTTCCATTCTATTCCATGCGCCGGAAGGCGCACAACGCACAAATCTGCGGTGCCGGGGGCAGCCCCGCGGCACCTATCTAATCCAGTATACCACACCGGCCGGAAAAAGTATACACTTTTTTTGGAGCGCCGCCCACGGGGGCGGAGAGGGGGTCGATTGGACGGGCGCTTCCAGCCCCCGGCGTCCCGCGCACGCGGCGGCAACCAGGCCCCCAAAAGGGGCCGAATTTTCAGCGCCTCCGTCGTCCCGCGCACGCGGCGACCGCCGGGCCCCCAAAGGGGCCGAATTCTCAGGGCTCCGTCGTCCCGCGCACGCGGCGACCGCCGGGCCCCCCAAAGGGCCGAATTCTCAGGGCTCCGTCATCACGCGCGCGGCGACAACCAGGCCCCCAAAGGGCCGAATTCTCAGAGCCCCCGTCACCACGCGCGCGACGACCACCAGGCCCCAAAAGGGTCGGATCTTCAGAGCGCCCGGCGCCGCGCACGCGCGGCGGCAGGGGCCTGCGCTCGAGCACCCGCAGCCGTGTATTATAAAATAAAAATTGTGTTTCACGGTAAAGCTTGCTATAATAGAAGATGACTCTGTGTGGCAGAGGGGAGAGAGGAGGCGCGGCTTGTGAATCATACCATTTCCCGGTATTTGCTGCCCGGTGCGGCGCTGTACTTTCTGGTGCTGCTGATTTTCGCGGCGGCGGCTGCCCTGCTGGGGCAGTATGTGCTGGCGGCGGTGGAGCTGGGCGTGACGGTGGTGCTGTTCTTCATCTTCCAGGTGGTGGCCGCCCGGCAGAAGCGGGAAATCCTGCGGTATATGCAGTCCACCACCGCATCGCTGGACACGGCGTTCAAGGATGAGATGCCCCTGCCCATGGCGATTGTCTCCATCTCGAACAATGAGATCTTCTGGTCCAACGACCAGTTCAACCGCCTGACCGGGCTGAAGGCCTCGGCGTTCAACCCGAAGCTGGAGACGGCCCTGCCCAAGTTCTCCATCCGCTGGCTGGCCGAGGGCAAGCCGGAGTATCCGGGGGACTACACGCTGGGCAAGCGGCGCTTCCGGATCCTCGGCAACCAGATCCACTCCGACCGCCACGACCCGTCGCTGTTCCTGGCGTCGATTTATATGCTGGACATGACGGAGCTGTTCCAGGTCCGCGACGAGTATATCCGTTCGCGGCCCATTGTGGGCATCTTCCTGGTGGACAACTACGACGAGCTGTCGGCCAACCAGCCCGACGGCACGGTCTCCTCCCTCAGCGCCGAGATTGACAACAAGCTCTCGGCCTGGACCGGCGGGGTGGACGGCCTCCTGCGGAAGCTGGAGCGGAACCGCTATCTGTTCCTCTTCGAGGCCCGCGATTTGCCCAAGCTGATTGACGACAAGTTCTCGATTCTGGAGACCATCCGCTCGGTCGTCAACCCCGCGGGCATCGCCGCGACGCTCTCGCTGGGCTTCGGCCGGGACGGGGCGAACTTTGCGGAGAATTTCAACTTCGCCTCGCTGAGCATCGAGATGGCCCTGAGCCGCGGCGGCGACCAGGCGGTCATCAAGGACCGGTACAATTTCTCGTTCTACGGCGGCAAGACGCGGGAGACCGAGCGGCGGACGAAGGTCAAGTCCCGGGTCATCGCCAACTCCCTGTCGGAGCTGATTGCCCAGTCCAGCGAGGTCTTCATCATGGGCCACAAGAACGCCGACCTGGACGCCGTCGGCGCGGCGGCCGGCGTGGGTTGCCTCTGCCGCAAGAAGGGCAAGGCGCCCCACATCGTGGTGGATCTCCAGGTGAACGCCGCCAAGGAGCTGATTGCCAAGCTCCAGGCCATTCCGGAGTACGAGGACGCCTTCCTCACGCCGGACGACGCGATGCTCCTGGCCGACCCGCAGAGCCTGCTGATTGTGGTGGACACCAACCGCCCCGACCAGGTGCAGTCGAAGCCCCTGCTCGAGTCGATTCCCCGGGTGGCGGTCATCGACCACCACCGCCGCGCCGCCGACTACATCGAGCAGGTGGTGCTGAACCTCCACGAGCCGTTCGTCTCGTCGGCCTCGGAGCTGGTGACGGAGCTGCTCCAGTACGCGGTGGACCCGAAGGACATCCTCCAGGCCGAGGCCGAGGCGCTGCTGGCCGGCATCGTGCTGGACACGAAGAACTTCTCGGTGCGCACCGGCAGCCGGACCTTTGAGGCGGCGGCCTTCCTCCGGCGCAACGGCGCCGACACCGTGGACGTGAAGAAGCTGTTCCAGAACAACCTCCAGGAGACGCTGGAGCGGTACCGGATTATCCAGGCGGCCCGGCTCTACCGGGGCGACATCGCCATCGCGGCCGTGGACTATACGGCCAACCGGACCATCGCCGCCCAGGCCTCCGACGAGCTGCTGACCATTTCCGGCATCACGACGTCCTTCGTGATGTACCCCGACGGCGACCGGGTGATTATGTCGGCCCGGTCCATCGGGGACACGAACGTGCAGATGATTCTCGAGCCCCTGGGCGGCGGCGGCAACGCGGCCACGGCCGGGGCCCAGATTGCCGGGAAGACCATCGAGCAGGTGCTGCGCGACCTGGTGGCGTCCATCGACAGGTATTTTGAGGAGTGAGGCCCGCCGGGCCGAAGGGAGGGAACCGCCGTGAAGGCCAATCCGAGCGTCCGCTGGATGCTGCTGGGCATCTTCCTGGCCGCGGCCGCCGTGTGGTGCCTGCTGGCCGGCTCCGGCGGCAGCACGCTGCTGGCGGCCCTGGGCTTTTATATCCTGCCCATCCTGGCGCTGGTCTGCTTCCTGACCGGCTTTTGGGGGCCGGGAGACGACCCGAAAAATTCAGATGTCCCGCAGGACACAGAAGATAAAGGAGACAACACCAAATGAAAGTCATTCTCTTACAGGATCTCAAGGGCAAGGGCAAGAAGGGCCAGTGCATCGAGGCCTCCGACGGGTACGCACGGAACTACCTGCTGCCCCGGAAGCTGGCCGTGGAGGCCAACGCCGACAACCTGAACACCATGCGCATGAACGACAAGGCCGCGGCCGAAAAGGCCGCCAAGGAGCGGGCCGAGGCGATGGAAATCTCCAAGAAGCTCAAGGCCATCACCGTCACCGTCACCGCCAAGGGCGGCGGCGCGGGCCGGCTGTTCGGCTCGGTCACCTCGGCGGAAATCGCCGAGGCCCTCAAGGCCCAGCACGGCATCGCCATCGACAAGCGGAAAATCGTGCTGGACGAGCCCATCAAGAACGTGGGCACCTACACCCTCAAGTGCAAGCTGGGCTATGAAATCACCGGGGAGCTGACGGCCAACATCGTCGAGGGCTGACCCCGCCAAAGGAGGTTCCCATGGACGAGCTGCTGGGCCGTCAGATGCCCCATTCCCTGGAGGCCGAGCAGGCGGTGCTGGGCTCCATCCTGATTGACAGCCGCTGCGTGGCCGACGTCATCGGCATCCTCCGGCCGGAGGACTTCTACCTGGAGCAGAACCGGAATATCTTTGAAACCATCTACTCCATGTTCAACTTCTCCCAGGTCATCGACCCGGTCACCGTGCTCGACAAGATGAAGGAGCGCGGCGTCTTCGACGAGAAGACGTCCATCCAGTACGTCATGCAGCTGATGGAAATCACGCCCACGGCCGCCAACGTCCTGGAGTACGCGGAAATCGTCCGGGACAAGGCCCTGCTGCGGAGCGTGGCCCAGGCCGCCGGCGAAATCACCGACACGGTCTACGAGGGCGTCGGCACGGCCCAGGAGATCCTCGAGTCGGCCGAGAAGAAGATCTTCGCCCTGCGCAAGGGCCGCGGCGGCGAAACCCTCGAGCACGTGGGCACGGTGCTGCTGAAGGTCTACGACCGGCTCAACGAGCTGGCCCTCTCCGGCAGCGACATCCCGGGGCTCTCCACGGGCTTCCGGGACCTGGACCGGAAAATCAACGGCCTCAACCGCACCGACCTCATCCTCATCGCCGCCCGCCCCGGCATGGGCAAGACCTCCATCGCCCTGAACATCGCCCTGAGCGTGGCGAAAAAGCAGCCGGACCGGACCGTGGCCTTCTTCTCCCTGGAGATGTCCCGGGAGCAGCTGGTCATGCGCCTGATGTCCAACGAGAGCTTTGTGGACAACCAGAGCCTCGTCACCGGCCGCCTCAGCGACGAGGAGTGGACAAAGCTGGGCATCGCCGCCGCCGCGCTGAGCCAGACCGACATCCGCGTGGACGACAACCCCTCCATCACCGTGGCCGAGATGAACGCCAAGTGCCGCCGGCTCGACAAGCTGGGCCTGGTGCTCATCGACTACCTGCAGCTGATGACCTCCGCCGGCGGCCCCAACCGCCAGAGCGACAACCGCGTCCAGGTGGTCTCGGAGATCTCCCGGGCGCTGAAAATCATGGCCAAGGAGCTCAACGTCCCGGTCATCTGCCTGAGCCAGCTCTCCCGCGCCAACGAGAGCCGCGCCGACAAGCGGCCGATGCTCTCGGACCTGCGCGAGTCGGGCGCCATCGAGCAGGACGCCGACGAGGTGATTTTCCTCTACCGCGACGACTATTACAACCCCAACTCCGAGGAGAAGAACGTGGCCGAGTGCATCGTGGCCAAAAACCGCCACGGCGAGACCGGCACCGTCAAGCTCCAGTGGCTGCCCCAGTACACCACCTTCGCCGACCGGGAGTGGAAGCATGACGGCGGATAAGGTCCTGGCCTGGTGCCGGGCGCAGGCGCTCTTCCGCCCCGGGGACGCCGTCACGGCCGCCCTGTCCGGCGGGGCCGACTCGGTGGCGATGCTCCACCTGCTGCTGGCCCTTTCCAGGCAGCTGGGCATCACCGTCACGGCTGCCCACTTCAACCACCATCTGCGCGGCGCGGCGGCCGACCGGGACGAGGTCTTCTGCCGGCAGCTCTGCCAAGACCTGGGCGTCCCGCTGGCCGTGGGCGGCGCCGACGTGGCCGGCCTGGCCCGGACGCGCCGCCAGGGCGTCGAGACCGCCGCCCGGGAGGCGCGGTACGCCTTTCTCGAGGGCCTGGGCGGCGTCGTCGCCACGGCCCACAACGCCGACGACAACCTGGAGACGGTGCTGCTGCACCTGACCCGCGGCGCGGCCCTCCGGGGGCTGGGCGGCATCCCGCCCCGGCGCGGGAGCGTCGTCCGGCCGGTCCTCTGCCTGACCCGGGCGGAGATTGCCGCGTATCTGGCGGCGGAGGGGCTGCCCCACGTGGAGGACGAGACGAACAGCCAGGCCCTCTGCGCCCGGAACCGCCTGCGGCTCCGGGTGACGCCGCGGCTGGCCGAGGAGAACCCGGCCGTGGCCCGGGCGGTCCTGGAGGCCTCCCTCTCCCTGCGGGAGGACGAGGCGTACCTGGACGGCCAGGCCGCGGCGCTGCTGGCGTCGGCCCGGACCGAGGCGGGCTGGCAGGCGGCCCCGCTGGCCGATGCGCCGCGGCCCCTGCGGCTGCGGGCCCTGCGGCGGCTGCTGGAGGAACACGGCTGCCGCAGCCCCGGCCGGGACCATCTGCTGGCCGCCGAGGCCCTGCTGGCCGCCGGCCCCGGGGCGGAGGTCCGTCTGCCGGGGCTGACCCTGCGGCGGCAGTACGGCCTGCTGCGGACGGACGCGGACGCGGCCGCGCCCTTCGCCCCGTTTCCGCTGGAGGCGGGGGAGCGGGCCCTGCCCGGCGGGCGGCGGCTGCGGTGCTCGGAGCCGTTCCGGTACGGCGGCGAGCCGGGCCTCTGCCTGGCATTGCCCGGGCCGTACCTGGTGCGTCCCCGGCAGCCGGGGGACCGGCTTCGGCTGGCCGGCGGGTCGAAGCGGCTGCGGGAGTGGATGATAGACCGGAAGATCCCGGCGGCCCTCCGGGAGGGCGTGCCGGTGTTTGTCCGCGGCGGCGCCGTGGCGGCCGCCTGGGGCGTCGGGGTGGACCCGGCGGCCCGGCCGGCGCCGGGCGGCCTCTGCTGCCGCGTGGAATGGAGCTGAGAGAGAAGGAGGAACTCCCCATGATGCACCCCTACGATATGCACCAGGACATCGAGCGGATTCTCGTCTCCGAGACGGAGCTGCGCCGCCGGATTGAAGAGGTGGGCGGGCGGCTGTCCCGGGACTACGCCGGCAAGCGCCCCATCTTCGTGGGCGTCCTCAAGGGCGTGGTGCCGTTTTTTGCGGCCATGGCCCGGGCGGTGCAGATCCCCTGCCAGTGGGACTTCCTGTCGGTGACCTCCTTTGAGGGCGGCACGGAGTCCACCGGGCAGCTGACTTTCCGCAAGGACATCGACCACGACATCGCCGGCCGCCACGTGGTGATTCTCGAGGACATCCTCGACTCCGGCCGGACGCTGAAGTTTGTCAAGGAGCTGCTGGAGCGGCGGCACCCGGCGTCCGTGCGGATCTGCACCCTGCTCGACAAACCCGCGGGCCGGACGGTGGAGCTGGAGGCGGACTACGTCTGCTTCACCATCCCCAAGGCCTTCGTGGTGGGCTTCGGCCTGGACTACGACGACTACTACCGCAACCTGCCCTATGTGGGCGTCCTGAAGCCTCAGGTCTACCAGGACTGAGCGTCCCCCTTTGCAGTATTGAAGTTTTTTAAGGAGACGACACGTTGAAAAGACAGCTCAAACCGGTGGCGTTCCTCTTTTACGCCCTGATTCTCATCATCTTCTTTGCCTCCCTTTCGACGCTGCTCCAGCCGCCGGGGCCGCCGGAGATTTCCAACTACTCGGACGTGGTGGCGCTCTTCGAGAGCGAGCAGGTCCAGTCCTTTACGTACAGCAACGGCGTCCTCACCCTGGAGCTGCGGGAGGCCTATGAAGGCAGCACGACGGTCCAGCACCTGCTGGGCGACTTCGGCGTCTTTTACAGCGATTTGGGCGACCTCATCGCGCAGCAGCGGGAGGACGGCGTCCTGACCTCCTACCAGATTGACCCGCCGGCCAAGACGCCGTGGATCCTCCAGGTGCTGCCGTACCTACTGCTGGGCGTGGGCTTTATCGCGCTGTGGTTTTTCATGATGAACCGGGCCAACGGCGGGAGCGGCGGCGGGATGTCCCGCTTCAGCCGGGCCAGCACCCGGGTCGGCACGGGGCCGGGCAAGCCGGTGACCTTTGACGACGTGGCCGGCGCCGACGAGGAGAAGGCCGAGCTCCAGGAGCTGGTGGACTTCCTGCGGGATCCCCAGAAGTTCACGGCCCTGGGGGCGCGGATCCCCAAGGGCGTGCTGCTGGTGGGCCCTCCGGGCACCGGCAAGACGCTCCTGGCCCGGGCCGTGGCCGGCGAGGCCGGCGTGCAGTTCCTGTCCATCTCCGGCTCGGACTTCGTGGAGCTGTACGTGGGCGTCGGCGCCAGCCGCGTCCGCGACCTCTTCGACCAGGCCAAGAAGGCCGCCCCGGCCATCATCTTCATCGACGAGATTGACGCCGTGGGCCGGCGGCGGGGCGCGGGCCTCGGCGGCGGCCACGACGAGCGGGAGCAGACCCTCAACCAGCTGCTGGTGGTGATGGACGGCTTCGGCAAGAACGAGGGCGTCATCGTCATGGCCGCCACCAACCGCCAGGACATTCTGGACCCGGCTCTGCTGCGGCCCGGCCGCTTCGACCGGCAGATCTACGTCGGCGCGCCCGACGCCGCCGGTCGCGAGGCCATCCTC
>CAJFNZ010000121.1 GCA_904395905.1 uncultured Oscillospiraceae bacterium
CCCCGGTCGTAGTAGATCTCCGAGCAGGGGCCGCAGGGGCCGGAGCCGTGCTCCCAGAAGTTGTCCTCCTTGCCGAACTTGAAAATCCGCTCGGCGGGGATGCCCACCTCCTCGTTCCAGATCCGGAACGCCTCGTCGTCGGCGGGGGTCGTCTCGTTGCCGGCAAAGACCGAGGGGTACAGCCGGTTCGGGTCCAGGCCCACCCAGTCGGGGCTGGTCAGGAACTCCCAGGCCCAGTGGATGGCGTCGCGCTTGAAGTAGTCGCCGAAGGAGAAGTTGCCCAGCATCTCAAAGTAGGTGCCGTGGCGGGAGGTCTTGCCGATGTTCTCGATGTCGCCGGTGCGAATGCACTTCTGACAGGTGCAGACCCGGTGGCGGGGCGGCTCCTTCTCGCCGGTGAAGTAGGGCTTCATCGGCGCCATGCCGGAGTTGATTAGCAGCAGCGACGCGTCGTCCTTGGGCACCAGGGAAAAGCTGGGCAGCCGCAGGTGGTCCTTGCTCTCAAAGAAGCGCAGGAACATCTCCCGCAGCTCGTTGAGGCCGTATTTCTTCTGTTCCATTGGGTACGTTCCTCCATCTCGATTGGTACATCGTTTCTCCAGGTTTTCAAATTCTTCCGGCAGGCAGTCCGGCGGGCAGTCCCGCCTCGGCAGAGACGTCCGCCCAGCGTGGTTTCATTGCCTTCCCCCTCTGCAAAAAACCGCCCCTGACCGAAGTCAGGGGCGGAAAAACTCCACGGTACCACCCTGATTGCCGGCGCGCCGGCATCTCAAGCCATCGGGTATCGGGGATGAACCGGGCCGCTCGTCGCAGCCTGCTCGGAAGTGGCCGCCGCAGCTTCCGGCCCGGGGGCTTTCACCGTCTCCCCCCGTCGCTTCGGCCTTTCCCTGCGGCTCGTTTCCTCATCGCGTTCTCGTACCTGCTTATTTTACCCGGCAAAGGCCCCGTTGTCAACGGGTTTTCCCGGATTTTTAGCAGGTGGCGCCGCCGACGACCGCCTTCGCGTCGCTGAGGATCTCGTCCTTCCGCCGCAGCAGCTCGTCCCCCAGCAGCTGGGCCTCCACGTTTTCAAAGCCCAGGCGCTCGATGGTGTCCGAGAACCGCTCGCCGCTCTTGCCCTGGTCGCGGAAGAGCAGGATGGCCTTCTCCACCACGGCGGTGACCTCCTCCTCGCTGGTGAAGAGCTTCCCCAGGGGCCGGCCCTGGGCCACGTGCTTGCCCCAGCGGCCGCCGATGTAGACCTTGTAGCCGCGGATGCCGCTGTCCAGGGCGTGGAAGGGGCACTTGCCCACGCACCGGCCGCAGTGGTTGCAGGTGTCGGCGCAGATGTCCAGCTTCCCGTCGTGGACGGCGCAGCTGTGAATCGGACAGGCCCGCTCCACGGCGCACTTCTTGCAGCCGCGGCAGGCGTCCAGGTCCAGCTGCGGCACCAGCTGGCCGATGACGCCGATGTCGTTCAGGTCCGGCTTGACGCAGTTGTTGGGACATCCGCCCACGGCAATCTTGAACTTGTGGGGCAGCGTGACGTTGTGATAGCCCTGGTAGAAGCGCTCGTGGAACTTCCGCGACAGGGCGAAGGTGTCGCACAGGCCGTACTGGCAGGTGGTGCCCTTGCAGCTGACCACCGGGCGGACCTTGCTGCCGGTGCCGCCGGTCTCCAAACCGGCCTGGGCCAGGTAGGCCCGGAAGGGCTCGATGTTCTCGTAGGGGATGCCCTGGACTTCGACGGTCAGCCGGGTCGTCATGGCAATCTCGCCGTCGCCGAACTTCTCGGCCGCCTCCGTGAGGCAGCGGCTCTCGGCGGCGGTAATCTTGCCGTTGCGGGTGATGACGCGGCCGTTGAACTTCCGGGTGCCCTTCTGCTGGAGGAAGCCCAGGCCCTTGGCCGCCTTAATCTGCTCGGGCGTCAGGGACGCCTCGTCCGCCGGCTTCCCCACGCCGGCCGCCTCCAGCCGCGCCTCCAGGGCCGCGCAGGCCTGCTCCACCACGGCCATGCACCGCTCGGTTTCGTTGAAGTACCGGGGCTTGAGCACCTGGCACTCGATGCTCCCCAGCCGGGCCTCGAAGTCGGCCTTCAGCGCGGCGCACTGGTCCTTGAACCCCTCGGTGCCGTGGGCGTTCTCCCGCACCAGGACCTTGCCGAGGACGGCCATGGCCCCGGCCAGGGCGCCGCAGGTGCTGCCGCACCCCATGCCGCCGCCGAAGGCGCTGACGGCCTTGGCGTCGGCCATGGTCACACCCAGCCCCAGGGCCTCCCCGGCGCCGAGAAACACCGACTCGGCGCAGTTGCAGTCCCGCTCCAAAAAGTACTTCCGCGCATACTGGCTCATCTTCATGTTGCATTGCTCCTTTTCCGCAGGCGTGTTTTCTGCTTACAGCATACCGGATTTTTTGTCGTCTGTAAAATACGAATCCCGGATCCTACCCATAGTCGTTTTCCTATTTGAGCTCCCGGCACCGCGCCAGGAAGTCCCGGAGGGCCGGGCGCAGGTATTTGTCCCGGTGGAGGACCAGGGAAAACCGCCGCTCCACCGGCCCGTCGCAGATGGGCACGGCCGCCAGGCCGTCCGCCGGCCCGAGGAGCCGCGGGGACAGCAGCGCCACCCCCAGCCCCGCCCGGACGGCGCTGAGGATGGCCTGGGAGTTGGTGCACTCCCAGGCGACGCCCATGGGCACGCCCAGCCGACGGAACTCCAGGTCCAGCACCTGGCGGGTGCCGCTCTCCGGCTCCCGGAGAATCAGCCGCTCCCCGGCCAGGTCCCGCAGGGACACCGACGCCCGCCGGGCGAAGGGGTGGTCCGGCCGGCAGAGGAGCGCCAGCCGGTCCCCCATCAGGGGCGTCACCTGGAGGTCCTCGCTGCGGATCTCCCCCTCCACCAGGCCCACGTCCAGCCGGTTGGTCAGCAGCTGCTGCTCCACGGCCCCGGTGTTGCCCACGAAGACGTAGGGGGCCGGCTCCCCCATCGCGGCCACCAGCGGCGCCAGGATGCTGCTGCCCACGGTCACCGACGCGCCGATGCGCAGGGGCGTCGTGCCGCCGGCGTCCCGCATCTGCCGGTCAATCTCCCCCCGGAGGCTCAGCATCCGCCGGGCGTAGCCGGCCAGCTGCTCCCCCTCCTGGGTGATGAACAGCCGCCGCCCCATCCGCTCGAAGAGCCGCACGGAGAACTCCGCCTCCAAATCGGCCACGGCGCCGCTGACCGACGGCTGGCTGATGTACAGCTTCTCCGCGGCGGCCCGCATACTGCCACTCTCCACCACGGCCAGGAACACCTCCAGGCTCCGCAGGGTCACGGGCCTCCCCCCTTCCGATAATCTATCACCTATGATTATAAACGGTACTTTGGTTCTTTTCAACTGCCCCGTGCTGCGATATAATTCTAGTTATGAACGATTCACTGAGGAGGGACCTACTGATGAAAATTGTCATTGTCGGCGGCGTGGCCGGCGGCGCCAGCGCGGCGGCCCGCCTGCGGCGGCTGGACGAATCGTGCGAAATCGTGCTGCTGGAGCGGGGCGAGTACATCTCCTTCGCCAACTGCGGCCTCCCCTACTACGTCGGCGGCGTCATCACCGAGAAGAGCGCCCTGACGCTCCAGACCCCCAAGAGCTTCTATGACCGGTTCCGGATTGACGTCCGGGTCCTCTCGGAGGCGGTGTCCATCGACCGGGCGAACCGCACCGTCGAGGTCCGGGACCTCCGGAAGGGCGAGACCTACCGGGAGACCTACGACCGCCTGATTCTCTCCACCGGCGCCGAGCCCCTGGTGCCCCGCATCGAGGGCGCCGACCTGGAGGGGGTCTACACCCTGCGGAACATCCCCGACGCCTACGCCCTGCGGGACAAGGTGACGGCCCTGGGGGCCGGCAAGCGGGCCTGCGTCGTCGGCGGCGGCTACATCGGTGTGGAGATGGCCGAGAACCTCCTCCACGCCGGCCTGGATGTGACGGTGGTGGAGATGGCCGACCACCTGATTGCCCCCCTGGACTACGACATGGCCGCCGACGTCCACCACTACGTGGAGAGCAAGGGGCTGCACCTGAAGCTGGGCAGCGCCGTGACGGGCATCGCCAAGGCCGGCGACGCGCTGGTGGTCTCCACCTCCACCGGCGACGTGCCGGCGGACATGGTGCTGCTGTCGGTGGGTGTCCGGCCCGAGAGCCGCCTGGCCAAGGAGGCCGGCCTCCCCTGCAACGCCCGGGGCGGCATCCTGGTGGACCAGCATATGCGCACCGCAGATACGGACATCTACGCCGTGGGCGACGCGGTGGAGGTGACGGACTTTGTCTCCGGCGACAAGGCCATGGTGCCCCTGGCCGGCCCGGCCAACAAGCAGGGCCGCGTGGCGGCCGACAACATCTGCGGCATCCCCTCGGCCTACACCGGCACCCAGGGCAGCGCCGTGCTGAAGGTCTTCGACATGACCATCGCCACCACGGGCCTCAACGAGCGGACGGCCCGGGCCAAGGGCATCGCCTGCGACAAGGTCTTCCTCTACGCCGGCAACCACGCCGGATACTACCCCGGCAGCTCGATGATGTCCATGAAGGTCCTCTACGAGAAGCTGACGGGCCGGATCCTCGGCGCACAGATTGTGGGCTTCGAGGGCGTGGACAAGCGGTGCGACGTCCTGGCCACGGCCATCCGCTTCGGGGCGGCCGGCCGGGACCTGGCGAAGCTGGAGCTGTGCTACGCCCCGCCCTTCGGCTCGGCCAAGGACCCGGTGAACATGGCCGGCTTCATGATTGAGAACCTGGAGAAGGGCGTCGTCCGCCAGTTCCACTGGCACGACGTGGCCGAGCTGCCCCGGGACGGCAGCGTCCAGCTGCTGGACGTCCGCACCCCCGAGGAGGCCGCCCGCGGCAGGATTGACGGCTTCGTCAACATCCCCCTGGACAGCCTCCGGGAGCATCTGGACCAGCTGGACCGGGACAAGCCGGTCTACGTCCACTGCCACAGCGGCCTGCGCAGCTACATCGCCTGCCGGATCCTCACCGGCCGCGGCTACCGCTGCTACAACCTGGCCGGCGGCTACCGGCTCTACCAGTCGGTCACCGGCGCAGGAAAGCCCCCGGTCAGCGCCATGCCCTGCAAAAAGTAAACAAAATCCCCTGCGGAAGGCGCCATCCGGCCCCCTCTCCGCAGGGGATTTTTCTGTGCAAAATCAGCTGGGGAGCCGCGGTCCGGACGTATACAGCGGCTTACCCAATCGCCGTCATGACGACAAAGGACACCAGATCCACCGCGAAAACGACGGCGCAGACGGTGAACACCCACTTCCGCCGGCTCCCCATGGCCTCCACCAGCTTTTCCCAGAGCGGCTGGAGGACATAGAGGAACAGCACGCCGCCCAGCCCGAAGCGGATGGAGGGCGAGAGGGCGATGCGGCCCTGGAAGTTGATGGCATAGTCCACGTACGTCTGCCAGGGCCACGAGCCCAGCACCGCCTCGCACAGGTAGGAGGCAATCAGCTCGATGAGGGTGGCCGCCAGGCCGCAGCCCAGGAACACCACCGGAACCATCGCCAGCCGCCGCCGGACGGACTGGCCGCGAATCAGCGGATAGAACAGCACCAGGAACACCAGCGCCCCGATGCCGTAGACCGGGCAGTATGGCCCCGTCAGGACGCCCCGGTCGGAGTAGCCCCAGCGGTAGACCACCACCTCCAGGAACACTTCGTAGCACCATCCCAGGATGGAGTAGAACAAAAAGTAGAGAAAATAGCGCCGCAGGGTGTCGGCGCGCGCCGCACGGATGGCCATTGTAGACCTCCTTTTCCATATTTTATCTTTCTACATACAACAGATTCACAGGCGGACGGCGCGTCCGTCTGTGAAGGCGGCCGGAGCGGCCGCCATTTCAGGGGGCAAACTGGCTGTTGTACAGCTCGGCGTAGAAGCCGCCCCGCTCCAGCAGTTCCTCGTGGGTCCCCTGCTCCACCAGATGGCCGTCCCGCATGACCAGGATCCGGTCCGCCTCCCGGATGGTGGACAGGCGGTGGGCCACCAGGAAGCTGGTCCGCCCCTCCATCAGCCGCAGGAATGCCGACTGGATCTTCATCTCCGTCCGGGTGTCGATGGACGACGTGGCCTCGTCGAGAATCAGCATGGGCGGGTGGCACAGCATCACCCGGGCGATGCACAGCAGCTGCCGCTGGCCCTGGGAGAGCATCTCCCCGCCGCCGGAGAGCACCGTGTCGTACCCCTGGGGCAGCCGCCGGATGAAGCTGTGAGCGTGGGCCAGGCGGGCCGCCTCCTCAATCTGGGCGTCGGTGGCGTCGGGCCGGCCCATGGCGATGTTCTCCCGGATGGTGGCCGTCTTGAGCCACGTGTCCTGGAGCACCATGCCGTAGGCCGCCCGGAGGTTGGCCCGTCGGATCCGCCGGATGTCCGTGCCGTCCACGGTGATGGCGCCGCCCCGGACGTCATAGAACCGCATCAGCAGGTTGATGAGGGTCGTCTTGCCGCAGCCGGTGGGGCCCACGATGGCGATGTGCTGCCCCGGCTCCACCTGGAGGTCCATCCCCTCAATCAGCGGCTTGTCCGCCGTATAGGAGAAGTCCACCCGCTCCAGCGCCACACGGCCGGCCACCTGGCCGGGGTTGGGGGCTGCCGCGTCGGGGGCGTCGGCCGGCTCCGTCGGTTCGTCGAGCAAATCGAACACCCGCCCGGCACAGGCCAGGGCGTTTTGCAGCTCCGTGACCACGCCGGAGATCTCGTTGAAGGGCTTGGTGTACTGGTTGGCGTAGCTGAGGAACATGGTCAGCTGCCCCACGCTCAGCCGGCCGGCCATGACGCTCAGCGCGCCGACGATACCGACGCCGGCATAGACCAGGCTGTTGATGAACCGGGTGGCCGGATTCGTGATGGAGGAAAAGAAAATCGCCCGCAGGGAGTACCGGGTCAGCCGGTCGTTGATTTCGTCGAACTGCCCCTGGACGGCCCCCTCCCGGCCGAAGGCCTGGACCACCTTCTGCCCGCCAATCATCTCGTCAATCAGGGCCGTCTGTTCCCCCCGGGTCTGGGACTGGAGGCGGAACATATCGTAGGTCTTCCGGGCGATGAAGGCCGCCACCACCAGGGACACCGGCGTCACCAGCACCACCACCAGGGTGATGGTCACGTTGACCGAGAGCATGAAGGCGATGGTGCCCACGATGGTCAGCACGCCGGTGAACAGCTGGGTAAAGCCCATCAGCAGCCCGTCGGAGAACTGGTCCACGTCGGCGATAATCCGGCTGACGGTGTCGCCGCTGGAGTGGCCGTCCAGATAGGCCATGGGCAGCACCTGGAGCCGCCGGAAGGCGGCGGTGCGGAGATTCCGGACGGTGTTCAGGGTGATGTGGTTGTTGCAGAGGTTCATCAGCCACTGGCCCAGTCCCGTCAGGCCGGCCACCACGGCCGCCCTGACCAGCAGGCGGAGCAGGGCGGCGAAGTCCACCCGGCCCGGCCCCAGCAGCAGATCCACCGCCTGACCGGTGACGATGGGGATGTAGAGGGTCATGGCCACCGTGGCCGCCGCCAGGAGGAGCGAGGCCGCAATCAGCGGCCCCTGGGGCCGCAGGAAGCGCAGCACCCGCAGCAGGGTCTTCTTCTGGTTCACGGCTGCGCCTCCTTCTTGTACTGGGAGTCGTAGATCTCGCGGTAGACGCCGCACGTCTCCAGCAGCGTCTCATGGGTGCCGAGGCCCACGGCCTTCCCGTCGTCCAGGACCAGGATCTGGTCGGCGAAGCGGATGGAGGCCGTCCGCTGGGAGACGACGATGACGGTCGTGTCCTCCAGGGCCCGCAGGGCCCGGCGGAGCCGGGCGTCGGTGGCGTAGTCCAGGGCCGAGGCCGCGTCGTCGAGAATCAGGATCTCCGGCCGGCGCACCAGCGCCCGGGCAATGGTCAGCCGCTGCCGCTGGCCGCCGGAGAAGTTCCGGCCCCCCTGCTCCACCGGGGCGTCCAGCCCCTTTTTCTTGGAGCGGACGACGTCGGCGGCCTGGGCCATGTCCAGGGCCCGGAGGAGGTCCTCCTCGGTGGCCCCCGGGTTGCCCCAGAGGAGGTTGGAGCGGATGGTCCCCCGGAACAGCGTCGCCTTCTGGGGCACCAGGCCCACCCGGGCCCGGAGGGCGCCGTCGTCCCAGGCCGACGTCTCCAGGCCGTCCACCAGGACCCGCCCGGCGGTGGGATGGTAGAACCCGGGAATCAGCTGGGCCACCGAGGACTTGCCCGCGCCGGTGCCGCCGATGATGCCGAACACCGTGCCCCGGGGCACCGTGAAGGTCAGATCCGTCAGGGCCTCGCCGCCGGCCGCGCGGTAGGTGAGCCCCACGTGGTCGAAGACCACCGCCGGCCCCTCGGGCGGCGCCGTCTCCCGGCCGCCGGGCTCCAGGGGCACCTCCAGCAGGGCCTCAATCCGGTTGCCGCAGGCCCAGGCCTTGGTGATGGTCAGAATCAGGTTGGCCATCTTGATGAGCTCCACGAGGATCTGGGACATGTAGTTGACCAGGGCCACCACCTGCCCCTGGGTCAGGATCCCCAGCTGAACCCGGACGGCGCCGGTGTGAATCAGCACCACCAGGGCCAGGTTGATGAGGATGTACGTCACCGGGTTCATCAGGGCCATGACGCGCCCCACAAAGAGGCTGAACCGCGTCAGCTTTTCGTTCTGGCCGTTGAAGGCCCGGACCTCCTCCAGCTCCTTGCCGAAGGCCCGGAGGACCCGGACGCCGGCCAGGTTTTCCCGGGTCATGGCCAGGAGGCCGTCCAGGTTCTGCTGGACCCGGCGGTAGCGGGGGATGCTCCAGAGCATCAGCCCGAAGACCACGGCGCACAGCACCGCGATGGCCACGGCAAAGACCGACGCCGCCCGCAAATCGATGGTGCAGGCCATGAACAGGGCCCCGAAGACGATGAACGGCGAGCGGAGCAGCAGCCGCAGCCCCATGTTGACGCCGGTCTGCACCTGGTTGATGTCGCTGGTCATCCGGGTAATCAGGGTCGCGCTGCCCAGGCCGTCCTGCTGGGAGAAGGACAGGCCCTGGATGTGGGCAAACAGCCGGCTGCGCAAAGTGCCGGCGAAGTGGACGGCGGCCTTGGCCGCGAAGTACTGGGCGGTGATGGAGCTGGCCAGGCCCACCAGGGCCAGACCCACCAGCAGCAGCCCCAGCCGCAGGACCAGGCCCCGGTCGCCGCTGGCGATGCCGTCGTCAATCATCGCCGCCACCACCAGGGGAACCAGCAGCTCGAAGGAGGCCTCCAGCAGTTTGAAGAGCGGCCCGAGGATGCACTCCTTCCGGTAGTCCCGCAGGTATCGAAACAGCTTACCCATGTCCGTCCTCCGGCGGCGCCTGGTGGGCCTCCAGCCAGGCACGGATGGCCGCCAGGCCCTCGTCGCTCATGGGGAAGGTCTCCTCCGCCTCCACCCGGCTCTTCTCCAGGCAGTAGAGGCCGTGCCACAGCTGGCCGTGGATGGAGCTGGCCTCCAGGTCCACCTCCTTGGCGCTCTTCCTCTCCACCGCCGGCGTCAGCATGAACCGCAGCAGGCCTTGGCTGCCGGAGAAGCGGTTGTTGTTGGCAAAGTAGTGGAGCGTGGGCAGATACAGCGACTGGGGCTCATCCATGGCGGGCCTCCCCGGTCAGCTGCTCCATCTCGTCGAGCAGCTGACCGAAGATCTCCAGGGCGTCCTCCACCGGCTTGGCCGTGGTCATGTCCACCCCGGCCCCCTTGAGAAGGTCGATGGGGTCCTGGCTGCACCCGCCCGAGAGGAAGCCCAGGTAATCCCGGACGGCCGCCTCCCCCTCCCGGAGGATCCGCCGCGACAGGGCCATGGCCGCGGCGTAGCCGGTGGCGTACTGGAAGACATAGTAGTTGTAGTAGAAGTGGGGAATCCGGGCCCACTCCAGGTCAATCTGCGGGTCGAGGACCATCTCCGGGCCAAAGTACCGCTCGTTGAGGGCCCGGTACCGGGCGCAGAGGGTCTCGGCGGTCAGGGCCGTCCCCTGGGCGTTGAGCTGCGCCATCTCCAGCTCGAATTCGGCGAACATGGTCTGGCGGTACAGGGTGCCCTTGAACTGCTCCAGGAAGTGGTTGATGAGGTAGGCCCGCTCCTTCCGGTCGGTGGTCTTCCCCAGCAGGTGCTCCATCAGCAGGGCCTCGTTGCAGGTGGAGGCCACCTCGGCCACGAAAATCACGTAGTCCGAGTAGATGGGCGGCTGGTGCCGGTTGGACAGGTACGAGTGGATGGCGTGGCCCATCTCGTGGGCCAGGGTGAACTGGCTGTCCAGGGTGCCGTTGTAGTTGAGCAGCACGTAGGGGTGGACCCGGGCGCCGGCCGAGTAGGCCCCGGAGCGCTTGCCAGGGTTCTCGTAGACGTCAATCCACCGGTGCTCGTAGCCCTCCCGGAGGATGGCCCGGTACTCGTCCCCCAGGGGGGCCAGCGCCTCATAGACGGTCTTCTGGGCCTCCTCATAGGGGATTTTCCGGCTGACGCCGGGGACCAGCGGCGCGTAGACGTCGTACATATGCAGCTCCTCCAGGCCCAGGAGCTTCCGGCGCAGGGCCACGTAGCGGTGCATCTTGTCCAGGTTCCGGTGGACGGCTTCGATGAGGTTGTGGTAGACCGCCGTGGGGACGCAGTTGCCGTCCAGGGAGGCCTCCAGCGGCGAAGCGTACTTCCGGGCGTTGGCATAGAACTGCAGGCCCTTCACCTGGGAGGCCAGGACGGCGGCCACGGTGTTCCGGTACTGGCCGTAGGGCTCGTAGTAGTTGGTGAAGGCCGACTTCCGCAGGCAGCGGTCCGGGCTCTCCAGGTAGGTGGTGTACGTCCCCTGGGTCAGGGGGTGGGCCTGGCCCTGGCTGTCCACGGCGTCCCGGAACCGCAAATCGGCGTCGGCGAAGACCGAGTAGATGGTGTCCGGGGACTGGAGCAGCTCCCCCGCGCCGGCCAGCAGCTTCTCCTCGGCCGGAGAGAGGATGTGGTCCCGCTTCCGGCGGATGTTGTCGAAGTACCGGCGGTACAGGGCCAGTTCCGGCTTGTCCCGGTAGAACTGCTCCAGCGTCCCGTCGGGGATGGCCAGGATCTCCGGCGTCTCAAAGCTGGAGGCCGACGAGGCCTCCACCCACACGGCGGTGATGCGGTCGGTCATGGCCTGGTACTTGGCCACCCGGGTGTCCTCGTCGCTGCGCCGCTGGGCGTAGTTGGCCAGCCGGTCCAGCAGCAGGCTGACCGACTCATCCAGCTCCATGTATTCCAGCAAATCCTCGGCCGACGCCCCCAGCCGTCCGGCGTACGCCGGCAGCCGGGCAATCTGCTCCCGCAGCCGGGCCAGGTCCTCCTCCCAGGCCTCGTCGGTGGGGTACAGGTCCTCCAGGGCCCACAGCTCCTCCGGCTTCCGCTGGGCGCGCTCCAAAATGACTTCTGCCATGGCGGTTCCTCCATTTCACAATCGGTAATCATCGTGGGGATAGTGTACCACATTTTCTCCGCCGCCACAACGCCTGCCGGTCCCCGGCCCGGAAAAAATGCGCCCCGGACCGAGGGTCCGGGGCGCAGAGGAACGGGTATGGGCATCAGGCAATCAGCGTCACAATAAACTTGGCCGCCAGGACCACCACCACCAGCGCCACCGGGTACGTGGCCGCGTAGGCCGAGGCCACGTCGTCGGTGCCGGCCACGCTGATGAGGGTGCCCAGGGCCGGCGTGCTGGTCATGCCGCCGGTGATGGAGCCCAAATTGTTGAAAATGCTCAGCTTGAACACGTACTTCCCCAGGAAGAAGCCCACCAGCATGGGCACCAGGGTGATAACAGCTCCGTAAAGGAAGTAGGACGCCCGGACGTACTGGATGAAGTTCACGCCGCCCGGGACGCCGGCGCCGATGAGGAAGAGCATCAGCCCCAGCTCCCGGAAGAAGTTCAGGGTGTTCTTACTGACCGACAAATCGATGCGGCCCATGTGCCCGAAGTGGCCCACGATGAGGCCGGCCACCAGCGTGCCGCCGGAGGAGCCCAGGGAGAAGTGGATGCCCGGGATGGTGATGCAGCCGATGACCAGGCCCAGGAACACCATCAGCACGAAGGGGAAGAACCCGTGGGCGTCAATTTTCCGGAGGATCCGGGCCTGGCTGCCGGTCTCGACGCCGCTGGCCGCCACGAAGGTCCGCCGCTCCTCCTCGATGTTCACGTGGAGGAGCTTCGGCACCAGCTGGACGAAGAACACCACGCCCAGCACGCCGAAGAGGTACGCGATGCCGTAGCCGGCCGTGACGGCGGCCGGGTCGGCGGCCGCATCCTGGGCCGCCGAGAGGCCCGGCGTGCTGGTCAGCGCCCCGGTCATCAGCCCGACGGCCATGGACGAGGAGATGCCCGAGAGGAATTTGAGCGCCAGCGTCGTCGCCACGCCCACGGCGATGATGACGACGCCCATCAGGATATACGCCAGGGAACTGCGGTTGAAGCTGCGGAAGAACTTCGGCCCGGCAATCAGGCCCACCGCCGTGACGAACAGCGCCGTGCCCAGGTTGGAAATCAGCGAGTACATGGGCCGGATGGTCTCGGTGTCGTAGAGGACAATGGTGTGCCCGGCCACGGTGAACGACCCCACCCGGTTGGCCAGGATGCCGAACAGCAGCGCCACCAGCAGGATGCCGGCGTCGCCCAGGGAGATGCCCTTGACCTCGATGCCGCCGATGAGATAGCCCAGCGCGGCAATGAAGAACACGAAGAACAGCGTCGTCAGCAGGGACGACAGGATGCTGCCGAGATACGCTTCCATGGCGCTCGCCTCCTCTTTCTCACACCTTCCGGGTGTAGTCGGGCAGCAGCTTGGGGGACACGGCGTCGGTGACGATGCCGGCCTCGGCCAGCGCCTTCTGGAAGGCCTCCACGTGGGCGAGGGTCAGCTTGCCCACCGTCACGTCCTTGGCCTTGGCCGCGGCGTTGCGGCCGGCGTTGCGGCCGAAGACGATGATGTCCAGGAGGCTGTTGCCCATCAGCCGGTTGCGGCCGTGGATACCGCCGACGGCCTCGCCGGCGACGAAGAGGTTCTCCACGTCGCTCATGCCGTCGCTGGTGATTTTCAGCCCGCCGTTCTGGTAGTGGAGGGTGGGATAGACGAGAATCGGCTCGGTGCGCAAATCGATGCCGTACTTGCCGAACATCCGCAGCATGGCGGGGATCCGCTTCTCAATGGTGCCCGCGCCGTGCTTCATCTCAATCATCGGCGTGTCCAGCCACACGGCGTACCCGGCCGGCGTCTTGACGCCGTTGCCCCGGTCGGAGCACTCCCGGATGATGGCCGCCGAGGCCACGTCCCGGGTCTCCAGGGGATTCATGAAGGCCTCGCCGTGGACGTTGATGAGCATCGCGCCGATGGAGCGGACCTTCTCCGTGACCAGCGCGCCGAATATCTGAGCCGGGAAGGCCGCGCCGGTGGGGTGGTACTGGAGGGTGTCCGGATAGAGCAGCCGCGCCCCGGCCCGGTAGCCGAGAATCAGGCCGTCGGCCGTGGCCCCGTAGTGGTTGGAGGTGGGGAACCCCTGGTAGTGGAGCCGCCCCGCGCCGCCGGTGGCCAGGACGACCGTCTTGGCCCGGGCGATGAGCAGCTCGCCGGTCTCCATGTTCTTGAGCACCGCGCCGGCGCAGCGGCCGTTCTCGTCCTTGATGAGCTCGATGGCCGCGGTGAAGTCCACCACCTGGATGTCCTCCCGGTTGAGGACCTCGTCCCGGAGGGTCCGCATAATCTCCGCGCCGGAGTAGTCCTTGGCCGCGTGCATCCGCTTGCGGGAGGTGCCGCCGCCGTGGGTGGTAATCATGGTGCCGTCGGGGGCCTTGTCAAACTCCACGCCCAGCTCGCTGAGCCAGCGGATGGCCTCGGGGGCCTCGGTGACCAGCTTGTAGAGCAGGTCCTTCTGGGCCGCGAAGTGGCCGCCGCCGTAGGCGTCCAGGAAGTGCTGGGCCGGGCTGTCGTTGGGCTTGTCGGCGGCCTGGATGCCGCCCTCGGCCATCATGGTGTTGGCGTCGCCCATGCGCAGCTTCGTGGCCACCAGGACCTTGGCCCCGCCGTTGTTGGCCTCGATGGCCGCCGAGGCGCCGGCGCCGCCGCCGCCGATGACCAGCACGTCCACGTCGTAGTCCGGGCTGCCGAGGTCCAGCGCCATGCCCGCAATCCGGGAGTTGGCCTGGAGCAGCTCCGCCAGCTCCAGCGGCACCTTGTCGCCCTGGTTGGGGCCCATTTTCAGGTTGGTGAACTGGTTCTGCCGGTAGTCCGGGTGGTACTGCTCCAGCAGCGCCTTCTTCTCCTCGGCCGTCATCCGCCGGGGATCCAGCTTCACATTCTCCGCCCGGGCGGCCTCCACCTTCCGGATGGATTCCTGCATGGTCTTGTCCTGATACATGGGGAAGCTCCCTCCTTATTTCTCAATCTCGCGGTTGTTGTAAAGCTCCTGGATCTCGCTGAGGGGCTTCTCCATGAGGCTCTCAATCAGGGCCTCGAACTTGCCCTGGCGGACCTCCTCGATGCGGTCGTCCAGATGCTGGCAGTGGGGGGCCAGGTACTTGCCGTTGAGCCGCCGGGCCAGCATGGCCACCTGGGGATGGGAGATGCCCGCCGGGCAACGGGAGGAGCAGATGCCGCACATGACGCAGTCGAAGGACGCCTCGGCGCACTTCTCGTACTCCCCCCGCTGGGCGTAGGCGATGTACTGCATGACGTTCAGGCTCTGGGGACAGACCTTCGTGCAGGCGTTGCAGCCGACGCAGGCGTAGATCTCCGGGTAGAGCTGCATCATAATCTGCTCGGTGGGCTTGACCTTCTCGATGTCGTAGACCGCTTTGACCAGGGGGAAAAACGGCAGCGTCGCCACGTACATGTTGTCCTGGACCTGGGTGGAGCAGGCCAGACAGGCCTTGAGCTCCCGGTCGCCCTTGATGCGGTAAATGGTGGCGCAGGCGCCGCAGAAGCCGTTGCGGCAGCCGCAGCCCCGGACCAGCTGGTAGCCGGCGTACTCCATGGCCTCCATGATGGTCAGGCTGTCGGGGACCTCGTACTTCTTTCCAAACAGGAAGACGTTAACCATATGTTCCATCGAAATTCTCCTTAATACTCGTCCGGCAGCTGGGTCATCTGATCCAGGCGGAATACGGGGCCGTCCTTGCAGACGTACTTGTCGCCGATGTTGCACCGGCCGCACTTGCCCAGGGCGCACTTCATCCGCAGCTCGAAGGTGGTGTACACCTGCTCCCGGGAGAAGCCCAGCTCCAACAGCCCGGCCAGGGTGAACTTGATCATGATGGGCGGGCCGCACATGACCACGGTCTTGGAGGTGTCGAAATTCAGCTCCTTGACGTAGTTGGGCACGAAGCCCACGTGGCCGTCCCAGCCCTCCTGTTCCCGGTCGATGGTCAGGTGGACCTGGATGCCGTCCTCCCGGCACCACTCGTCGAGGATCTCCTGGTAGTCCACCAGGTCCTCCTTGCTCCGCGAGCCGTAGACGATGTCCAGCGAGCCGTAGTTCTGCCGGTTGGCCCGGACGTAGTTGATGACCGACCGGACCGGCGCCAGGCCGATGCCGCCGGCGATGATCAGTAGGTCCTTCCCCCGCAGCTCCGTGTCCACGGGGAAGCCGTTGCCGTAGGGGCCCCGGAGGGTAATCTGCTGGCCCGGCGTAATCTCGTGGAGCCACGTGGTGACGCAGCCGCACTTCTTGATGGAGAATTCCAGATAGTCCAAATTGGTCGGCGAGGAGGTGATGGAGAACAGCGCCTCCCCCACCCCCGGCATGGACAGCATGGCGCACTGGCCGGGGATGTGGGTGAAGGGCTTCTTGCCGTCCAGGCCCACCACGCGGAAGGTCTTCACGTCGGGGGTGTCGGTGCGGATGTCCGTCACCACGCCCACCATGGGAATCAGGGGGTCTTTTCTCAGGTTCATGTCGTCTCCTCCCCCAGCGTCTTGGCCACCTTGACGATGTTCATGGAAATCGGGCACCGGGTCAGGCACCGGCCGCAGCCGACGCAGCCGTAAACCCCGTCGTGGTCGGCCGGATAGTAGACCAGCTTGTGCATGAACCGCTGGCGGAACCGCTCCAGCTGGGTCGGCCGGTTGGTGCCGTGGGCCATCATGGTGAAATCCGAGTACATGCAGCTGTCCCAGCAGCGGAAGCGGCGGACGCCGCGGCCGGTGTCAAAGTCCCGGATGTCGTAGCACTGGCAGGTGGGACAGACGAAGGTGCACGTGCCGCAGCCCAGGCAGGACTCCGACAGCTTGGCCCAGGCCGGGTGGTTGAATTTCTCCATCAGGTGCGCCCCGTCGAAGCCCGTCAGGTCCAGCTTCCCCAGGGGCAGCCGCTCCGCAACGGCCCGGATGGCCGCCTGGGCCGTGCCGGGGGCGTCGTCGCCGGCCTCCTCCAGCAGCGGCAGCGAGTCGAGGAGCTGCGCGCCCTTCTCGGTGTTGGCCCGCAGGTACAGCGTCTCGCCGTCCATCCAGCAGGCGGCGTCGCCGCCGGGCTCCGCCGGGTCGATGCCGAAGGCCGTGCAGAAGCACGTCTCCTCCGGCTGCCCGCAGGCCAGCGTCACCACGGTGCCGCACGCCCGGCGGGTCTGGTAGAAGGTGTCGGCCGGCTCGGCCAGGAACACCGTGTCGAGGATCCGGAAGCTGGCCGCGTCGCAGGCCCGGACGCCGAAGACCACGAAGGGCTCCACCTCGTCCCGGGTCTCCTCCAGGGCAATCTCCCGGCCCCGCACCTGGAAGCCCACGAGGTTTTCCGTCTGGGGGAAGAACAGGTCCTTGGCGCTGCGGACGGTGTTCAGGGCGCGGGTCATCTCCATGCCGTCGCGGTAGGGCAGGAACCGGGCCTGGCCGCCGTCGTCGGCGGGAATGTAGAGCGTCCGGCCGGCGGCCATGGCGGCAAACAGCTCCGGCAGCCGGGCAATGGGCAGTTGTTTCATCCCTGCTTCCCTCCCCTCTCATAGACCACCGAGGGCTCGCAGTCGTCGGTGGTAAACGCCATCAGCGGCGGCTTCGTCTCCAGATCCGCGCCGGCCTGGTAGTCGCCGTAGAGCTCGTCGATGTCCTTGATGAACTTCCGGTTGAGCAGGTGCAGGGGGATCTTCTGGGGACAGACCCGGGAACATTCGCCGCAGTCGGTGCAGCGGGAGGCCACGTGGAAGGCCCGGATGATGTGGAACAGGCTCTCCTCAAAGCTGTTGGCCGCCGCCTTCTGGGCGATGCCGGACTTGGGGTTGTCGAAGACGCACTTCTCGCACGAGCAGGCCGGGCAGACGTCCCGGCAGGCGTTGCAGCGGATGCAGCGGCTCAGCTCCCCCCGCCAGAAGGCGTAGCGCTCGTCGGGGGTCATGGCCTCCAGCTGCGCCACCTGGTCGAAGCGGCCGGAGTCGGCAATCACCTCGCCGTCCTCGCCCAGCTTCTCGTCGTAGGCCACCAGCTTGCGGCTCTTGCAGTGGACGCACCGCTCGGCCTCGGCGTCGGCCTTGGCCATGGTCCGCTCCCCGTAGAGGGTGGAGATGCGCAGGGTCTCCCCGTCCCGCTCCACGGCGGTGACGCCCCGGGCGCCGGCGGCGCGGATCTTGTCGATGTCGCACATCCCGTCGCAGGCGATGCCCACCACGTGGACCCGGTCGCGCCAGATCCGGTGCTCCTTGAGCAGCTGGTTGAAAGAATAGGTGTCGCAGGGCTTGAGGAACGCGGCCACCTTTCCCTCCTTCCGGCTCTCGGCAATCAGGTACTTGGAGAAGTTGGCCCCGGAGAACACCGAGTAGACGAAGTCCCGCTCCACCTCGGCGGCGCTGGTGAACACCGCCGGAGTCAGGTCGTAGAAGAACTCGCCGGCCTTCCAGCCCAGGACCCGGTCCACGGCGCCGGACTCCAGCAGCTCGATGGCCTTGGCCTTGATCAGTTCTTGCATCTCAGGTCCTCCAGTCTCTTGTTCTCGCCCAGCTTCGTCACCGTCTCCACGAACTCGTTCATGGTGGCGGCGAACTTGGCGCCTTCGGCGGCGGAGACCCATTCCACCCGGGTGCGCTCCTTCTCGATGCCCAGGTAGTCCAGCATGGAGAAGAGCAGCGTCATCCGCCGGCGGGTGTAGTAGTTGCCGGTGGTGTAGTGGCAGTCGCCGGGGTGGCAGCCGCAGAGGATGACCCCGTCGGCCCCCCGCTGGAAGGCCCGGAGGATGAACATGGGGTTCACCCGGCAGGAGCAGGGCACCCGGATAATCTTCACGTTGGCCGGATAGGACAGGCGGTTGGTCCCCGACAGGTCCGCGCCGGCATAGGAACACCAGTTGCAGCAGAAGGCCACAATGGTGGGCTTGAACTCGTTGGTCACTTGCATATGGCATCCACCTCCGCCATAATCTGGCTGGTCGAAAAGCCCTTGAGGTCCATGGCGCCGCTGGGACAGGCCACGGTGCAGGCGCCGCAGCCCTGGCAGACCGCCGGGTTGACCTGGGCCACCCGCCGCAGCAGGGTCGTCCGGTTGGGCCCGCGGAACTCCTTGTCCTGATAGGTGATGGCGCCGTAGGGGCAGACCTTCTCACAGCTGGAGCAGCCGTTGCACATCAGCTCGTCGGCCTCGGCCACGCACGGGTTGCACGTCAGTTTGTCCTTGACCAGCAGCCCGATGACCTTCGAGGCCGCCGCCCCGGCCTGGGCCACGGTCTCGGGGATGTCCTTGGGCCCCTGGCAGACGCCCGAGAGGAAGATGCCGGCGGTGGGGCTCTCCACCGGCCGCAGCTTCGGGTGGGCCTCGGTGAAGAAGTCGTTGGTGTCCATGGAGGCCGTGAGCATCGTCGCCAGGGAGCGGGCGCTCTCGTCCGGCTCGATGGCCGCGGCCAGAATCACCATGTCGGCGTCGATGTGCAGCTGCTCGTTGCTCAGCAGGTCCGCCGCCTGGACCTTCAGCTTGCCGCCTTCGGGGATCACCTTGCCCACCATGCCCTTGATGTAGTGGACGCCGTACTCCTCCACGGCCCGGCGGTAGAACTCGTCGAAGTTCTTGCCCGGGGTCCGGACGTCGATGTAGAAGACATAGACCTCGGTGTCCGGGTACTTCTCCCGGCAGAGCATCGCGTGCTTGGCCGTGTACATACAGCAGATCTTCGAGCAGTAGGGCTTGCCGCAGTCCCGGGTCTCCCGGGAGCCGACGCACTGGACGAAGACCAGGGTGTGGGGGTGCTGGCCGTCAGAGGGCCGCAGCAGCGTGCCGCCCGTGGGACCGGCGGCGTTCATCAGCCGCTCAAACTCCAGCGACGTGACCACGTCGGGGCTCTGGGCGTAGGCGTACTCCTCGTAGCGGTCCAGCTTAATGGGGTTGAAGCCGGTGGCCACGACGATGGCGCCGTACTCCTCTTCCAAGAAGGTGTCCTGCTGCTTGTAGTCGATGGCGCCGGCGGTGCAGACCTTGGCGCAGACGCCGCACTTGCCGGTCTTGAGCATCGTGCAGTAGCCCGGGTCGATGGTCGCCACCTTCGGCACCGCCTGGGCGAAGGGGATGTAGATGGCCCGGCGGTTGTCCAGGCCGAGGTTGAACTCGTTGGGGACCTTCTTCTGGGGACATTTCTCGGTGCACAGGCCGCAGCCGGTGCAGACGTCCTCCTTGACGTACCGGGCCTTCCGGCGGATGGTCACGTGGAAGTTGCCCACAAAGCCCTTGACCGACTCCACCTCCGAATAGGAGAGTATCCGGATGTTCTCGTTCTGGGCCGCGTCCACCATCTTGGGCGTCAGGATGCAGGCCGCGCAGTCGAGGGTCGGGAAGGTCTTGTCAATCTGGGCCATCTTGCCGCCGATGGTCGGCTTCTTCTCCACGATGTCCACCGGGAAGCCGGCGTCGGCGATGTCCAGCGCCGTCTGGATGCCGGCGATGCCGCCGCCGATGACCAGGGCCCGCTTCGTGACCGGGCTCTCGCCGGCAATCAGCGGGGCGTTCAGGTGGACCTTGGCGATGGCCGCCCGGCCCAGGATGATGGCCTTCTCGGTGCCGGTGGCCTTGTCCTTGTGGATCCAGGAGCACTGCTCCCGGATGTTGGCAATCTCCACCATGTAGGGGTTGAGGCCGGCCCGCTCCGCGGTCTTGCGGAAGGTGGTCTCGTGCATCCGGGGCGAGCAGGAGCAGATGACGATGCCGCCCAGCTGGTACTCCCGGATGGCGTCGCGAATCATGTCCTGGCCGGCCTGGGAGCACATGTACTGATAGTTCGTGGAATAGACGACGCCCGGCTCGTGGCTGAGGGCCTCGGCCACCGCCTCCACGTCCACGGTGGCGGCGATGTTGGTGCCGCACCAGCAGACAAAAACGCCGATTCTTTGCATAGGTCTCTCCCCTCCCCTTACTTGGCGTACTTCCGGAAGGCGCTGGTGATGGCCTGCTGGGGCAGGTTCTCATCCAGGAGCTCCGGAATGTCCTGGGGCTTCAGGTGGTTCATCCCCTGCTGGCGGATGACCGCCACCCGGACGGCCTCGATGAGCCGGGCCGGCTCCACCATCCGGGGACAGCGCTCCAGGCAGGCAAAGCAGGAAAGACAGGTCCAGATGCCCTTGGCGTTCATCAGCTTCTCCACCTGCCCCTTGTCCACCAGGTCCACGAACTGGTGGGGATGGTAGTCCATCTCCTCGAAGGCCGGGCAGGTGGCCGTGCATTTGCCGCACTTCATGCACTTCTTCGGGTCGGCGCCGCTGATGCGGATGACCTCGGCGGCCAGCTGGCGCGCGTTCGTGTCCGTCACTGGGGGCCGCCTCCTTCCTTCACGCCCAGAGCCTCGGCCAGAAGCTCCGTGAAATAGCAGATTTCCAGGTGGTCCCGGGCGTTCTCCCGGAGGTTGTAGAGGCACAGGGGACATGCGGTAATCAGGCACTCGGCCCCCTGCGCCCGGGCCGAGGCCGTCACGGCGCTGGCGCGCTTCACCGCCAGGGGCCGGTCCTCCAGGGTGATGTAGCCGCCGCAGCACTCGTTGCGATTGGCGTAGAGCACCGGCTCGGCCCCGATGGCCCGGATGAAGTCCTCCAGGATGGTGGGGTTCTCCGGGTTGTCGAACTCCATCTCCCGGCTGGGCCGCAGCAGCAGACAGCCGTAGTAGGCGCCGATTTTCCGGCCCTTGAGGGGATGGACCACCCGCTCGGCCAGCCGGTCGAAGCCCACCACGTCCCGCAGGACCTCCAGATAGTGGAGGACCCGGGTCTCGCCGTGGTACGGGGTCTCCAGCTGCAAATAGTTGTTGGCCTTGAAGGCCATGTCGGCGTCGGTCTGCACGTCGCGGTTGACCCGCTTGATGACGTGGTGACAGGCCGAGCAGACCGTCACCAAATCGCGGCCCAGGTCCCTGGCCGCGGCCAGGGACCGGATGGACGACAGCTTCGTGGCGATTTCATCTCTCGGCTGGGGGTATACCGCGCCGCAGCACTGCCACTCAGGCAGCTCTTCCAGGGTCAGCCCCAGGGCCTCGGAGGACTTCCGGGTGTAGAGGTCCAGGTCCTTGGCCTTGGTCTTCAGGGTGCAGCCCGGAAAGTAACTAAAAACCATATCGAATATTCCTTCCTGTTTACACCATCTGCTCCGGGTGGAAGACCTCGTCGAACTGCTCGGCCGTCAGGAAGCCCAGCTGCACGCAGGCCTCCTTCAGGGAGATGTTCTCCTTGTAGGCCTTCTTGGCGGTCTTGGCCGCGTTGTCGTAGCCGATGTAGGGGTTCAGGGCCGTGACGAGCATCAGGGAGTTGTGGAGGTTGTGGGCCATCTTCTCCCGGTTGGCCTGGATGCCCACGGCGCACTTGTCGTTGAAGGACACCATGGCCTCAGAGAGGAGCCGCACCGACTGGAGGAAGTTGTAGATGCACACCGGCATGAACACGTTCAGCTCGAAGTTGCCCTGGCTGGCGGCCAGGCCCACGGCCACGTCGTTGCCCATGACCTGCACGGCCACCATCGTCACCGCCTCGCACTGGGTGGGGTTGACCTTGCCGGGCATGATGGACGAGCCCGGCTCGTTCTCGGGGATGAAGATCTCCCCCAGGCCGTCCCGCGGGCCGGAGGCCAGCCAGCGGACGTCGTTGGCAATCTTCAGCATATCGGCGGCCAGGGCCTTGACGGCCCCGTGGGCGAAGACCAGCTCATCCTTGGAGGTGAGGGCGTGGAACTTGTTGGGCGCGGTCACGAAGTCCCGGCCGGTGATGTCCGAGACGGCCTTGGCCACTGCCTCGTCAAAGCCCTTGGGGGCGTTGAGGCCCGTGCCGACGGCGGTGCCGCCCAGAGCCAGCTCCTTGAGGGGCGGCAGGGCCAGCAGCAGCATCTCCCTGTCCCGCTCCAGGCTGCTGCGCCAGCCGGAGATCTCCTGGGAGAACTTGATGGGCGTGGCGTCCTGGAGGTGGGTCCGCCCGGACTTGACGACGCCCTCGTTCTCGGCCTCCAGCCGGCGGAAGGTGACGACCAGCTTGTCGATGGCGGGAAGCAGCTTGTCCTCGATGGCCACCACCGCGGCGATGTGCATGGCCGTGGGGAAGGTGTCGTTGGAGGACTGGGACATATTGATGTCGTCGTTGGGATGGAGCAGCTTCTTCCCGGCCAGCTCGTTGCCCCGGTTGGCGATGACCTCATTGGCGTTCATGTTGGACTGGGTGCCCGAGCCGGTCTGCCAGACCACCAGGGGGAAATGGTCGTTGAGCTGCCCGGCGATGACCTCGTCGCAGGCCTGGGTGATGTAGCGCAGCTTCTCGTCGGTCATCTTCTCGGGCTTCAGGGCGTGGTTGGCCACGGCCGCCGCCTTTTTGAGGATGCCGAAGGCGTGGGTAATCTCCCGGGGCATGGTCTCGATGCCCACGCCGATTTCAAAGTTCTCGTGGCTCCGCTCCGTCTGAGCGCCCCAGTACTTGTCGGCGGGCACCTTCATCTCGCCCATCGAATCCCGTTCAATGCGATATTCCATCCTCTTCTCCTTTCCTGTGGTTGGCTCCGGCAGCGAAGGCCGCTCCAGCCGAGCACGTGAATCCGTCTTATTTTTAACATCTGGGTATGGATGTTCCATCTTTGCAGCGGCACGGCGCTCCCAGCGCCGCCCAACGGCGCCGGCGCTTCTCGCGCCGCCGAACACACGGATGCAGCGCAGGGAATCCGGATTTTTCCCGATTTTGGATATAGAAAACCACACCGGAGGGGGCACTCCCCCCGGCAACCGGGTTTTCTCTCGCCGTCCGGGCTCCGGAACAGGCGCCGGAGCCCGGACGGCTTTCAAAATGCAGTCCTGATTCTGTCCTTAAATTTCCACGCTGTTGATGACTTCCTTCAGCCGCGCGGCGCTGTTCTGGAGCTTTGCGACTTCCTCGGCGGTCAGCTTGTTGCGGATCTTGCCGCGGACGCCGTCGCGGTCCACGATGTTCAGCGTGCTCAGGCAGACGTCGTCGATGCCGTACTCGCCGTGCATCATGGTGGAAACGGTCAGGGCCGTGCCGGCGCCCATGAAGATGCACTTGCAGATGTGGCAGACGGAGATGGCCACCGCGTAGAAGGTCGCGCCCTTGGCCTTGATGACCTTGGCGCCGGAGGTCCGGACGAACTCCTCCAGCTCCTCGTAGTTCTTATCCCACTTGATGGCGTCGGGCTCGGGGCAGAGCTCCTTGTAGTCGTCGATGTGGTTGTTGGCAATGGTGGCCATGGACCACGGCACGAAGGAGGAGTCGCCGTGCTCGCCGAAGACGTGGGCGTGGACGTTCTTGGGGCTGATATGGAAGCGGCGGGCCAGCTCCGACTGGAGGCGGGCGGTGTCCAGCGCCGTGCCGGAGCCGATGATGTGCTTCTCCGGCACGCCGGAGATCTTATGGAACACATACGTCAGCACGTCCACCGGATTGGAGACGATGACGTAGATGGCGTCGGGGGCGGCGGCGACAATCTTGCCGGCGATGTCCTTGATGATGTTGACGTTGGTCTGGGCCAGCTCCAGGCGGGTCTGGCCGGGCTTCCGGGCGATACCGGAGGTGATGATGACAATGTCCGAGCCCTTGGCGTCGGCGTAGTCGCCGCTGCGGACGATGGCCGGGGAACAGAAGGTGATGCCCTGGTAGATGTCCAGCGCCTCGCCGAAGGCCTTCGGCTTGTTGACATCAATCAGGAGGATCTCCGTGGCGATGCCCATGGTGACCATGTTGTTGGCGATGGCAGAACCCACGCTGCCGGCGCCGATAATCGTAATTTTGCTCATAATCCATACCCTCTCACAAAAAAATTGTAGCTTCGACGGGAGCCGACTGGTCCGGACTGCACCGCCCAGTCCGCTCCTTGGTGCTATTATAGCATCGTTGTTTTCAGTATACAAGTATCGATATATTTATATTTGTAAAAATTTCTCCCCTGCTTCCGGGCAATTACCGTGATTGTGTACAATTCCGAAAGATTGCAGAGAAAAACTGTGGCATCTTTCTAAAACGCAGGGAGAAACCGAATATATTTCCGCATTTTCGGCCGAAGAAAAGGACAATCCCCCCTTGACATTTCCGGAAAGAGTCAAGCAGTTCAAAATTCCATGAGATTTTTTGTGAAACTTCTCCAATTCTCCGCCGACAAACTGCCGGGCCGCACCGCGCACGCCCCCCTTGACAGCGGAATTCCGCCGTGGTATGCTTTTGGTGATTAGTTATGACTAACCGCATGGGCCGCGGCATCCGTTCCCGCGGCCGAGCGCCCACGGAAAGGAGTCCGCCGATGTCCCTGGAAGAGGCCCTGGTCTGCCACTGCGCCCCCACCCTGGCCGGTTTGAAGGTTGCCAGTCTGTTCCGCCGCCGGGCCGGCGGCGACAGCCGTCCGGAGCTGGTCCGGCTGCGGCAGCAGCTGGCCGCCCGGGGGCTGTCGCTGTGCGTCCTGCGCCGGCAGAACGGCAGCCGCCTGCTGTACGTCTACCGCCCGGCGGCCCTGGAGCGCCTGCTGGCCCGGGAGGAAGTCCGCCGCTTCCTGGCGGAGCGGGGGTACCCGGAGGGGGCCGGCCGCTGCCTGGGAGAGCTGGCCCGCCGCCTGGCGGGACGCGCCCCGTTCCCCCATGAGATTGGCCTCTTCCTGGGCTATCCCCTGGAGGACGTGGAGGGCTTCATCCACCACGGCGGCCGCCACAGCCGCTGCGTGGGCTGCTGGAAGGTCTACGGCGACGTGGCCGCCGCCCGGGAGCGCTTTGCCCGCTACGCCGCCTGCACCCGCTGCTATCTGGCCCAATACCACCGGGGGACGCCCCTGGCCCGCCTGGCCGTGGCCGGCTGATTCGGCCGGCGCGACGGGAAAGGCCCTGCCGGAAACCGGCAGGGCCCCTCGCCTTTCGTCGCCCTCACGCCTTCGGCTTCTCGCCGCCCAGGGCGTGGGCCTTGATTTTCTCAAAGGTCTCGTCGCTCAAGTCGTGCTCAATTTTGCAGGCGTCGGCGGCGGCGACCTCCTCGCTGACGCCCAGGCGGATGAAAAACTGGGTCAGCAGCCGGTGGCGGCTGTAAATCCGGCTGGCGATGGCCTCCCCGGCCGGGGTCAGGTGGATATAGCCCTCATGGTCCATCTCCACGTACCCGTTCTCCCGCAGCTTCTTCATGGCCACGCTGACGCTGGGCTTGGAGTACCCCAGGGCGTTGACCACGTCAATGGACCGGACAAGCCCGATGCGCTCGCGCAGCATCAGGACGGTCTCCAGATAATCCTCGGCAGACTCATAAATTTTCAAAGACGCTTCCCCCTCGCTCGCCGCTTTCGCGGCCCTGTCGCCCGCCCCTCCGCCGGCTCGCCGGCGTTCGGCGCGCAAATCCGCCTAATCTTTAGTTTATTTACGGTACCACATTTTACGCCCCTTGACAAGGGCCAAAAACAGCCTTGACACGGCGGCGGCGGCGCGGTATCGTAGAAAAAAACGGCTATCGCCGGAAAAGGAGGCCATTTCCATGGACGACATGGAGGCATATGCCCGCCGGGCGCGGGAATTCTTCCACCAGGGGTACAACTGCGCCCAGTCGGTCTTTCTGGCCTTTGCCGGGGACCTGGGGCTGGAGCAGGCCGCGGCGGCGCGGATGGCCTCCTCCTTCGGCGCCGGCATGGGACGCCTCCGGGAGGTCTGCGGCGCCGTGACGGCCATGTTCCTCATCGCCGGCATCGCCCTGGGCTACGACGACCCGGCCGACGACGAGGCCAAGGCCGGCCATTACCGCCGGATTCAGGAGCTGGCCGCCCAGTTCCGCGCGCGGCACGGGACGCTCCTCTGCCGGGAGCTGCTGGGCCTTCCGGCGGGGCCCGACGACCCGACGCCCTCGGCCAGGACGCCCCAATACTACGCCAGCCGCCCCTGCGCCGACTGTATCGCCGACGCCGCCGCCATCATCGCCCGGCGGCTGCGGGAGGAAGGCCGGCTGTAACAGACCGGGCCCCGGATCCATGCTCTGCAGGATCCGGGGCCCGGCGCGTTCCCAGGCCGACCCGCCCCGTCAGGCCGCCGGAGCGGCGGGCAGCGTCTCCGCCAGCCCGGTACGGTAATACTGCCCCATGGTGTAGAGGGTGATTTCCACCGGCCCCTCCTCGACCTGGGCCGGCACCTCCATCAGGTAGTAGAGGGTACCGCTGCCCAGAGGCGCGATGTCATAGAGGTCCGGATAGCTGTTGAGACTGGCGCCGCCGTCCTCCTCGAAGCAGGCCGAGGCGCTGTACTGGTATTTCCCGTCGTAGACGCACGTGACGCCGGCCACCCCCGAATACCGCAGGTTGGTCCCGCCCAGGTTTGTGGCCGAGACCTTGACAATCAGGAAGGTGTTGCCGTTGTCGGCGGAATAATAGTGGTAGTACCCGCTGGGCATGGGCGGGTAGAGGGTGGTGGAAAAATAGATGTCCTCCACCGTCAGGCTCAGCGTCTCCCCATCGGTAATCTCCTGGCCGATGGCCAGCTCCCCCACCCGGCTCTCAAAGGTGGACAGGGCGAAGCTGCCCGCCCGCACGTCGTCCCCGGCCGTGAAGGTCACCGTCAGGTCGGTCGTGTCCGTGCCCTCCGGCACCTCGAACAGGAAATACAGGCGGACGCTCTGAAGGGCCCCCACGTCGGTGATGTTGGCGTATCCGAAGGTCTCGCCGCCGTCCTCCTCCACAATGCTGAAGCCCGGGTACTGGCTGCCGGCGGCCTCCAGGGACGCCGAGAGCAGCGTGTCGGCCCGGGCGCTCTGGCCGCCCAGGTTCTGGACGTCGGTCACCATCACCAGGTACGTACTGCCCGCCGGCGCTTCATAGTAGGTGTGGACGCCGGTCACCCGGGGCGGCACCACGTTCGTCGTCTCATAGGCGTTGACGATGGTGTACGCCACCTGGTCCTCCACGGTGTTGGGCGCCTCCAGGTCCAGCGGGGCGGCCTCCGCCGCCGTGGGTTCCGGCTCCGTCTCTTCAAAGTTGACGGTAATCTCCAGGCCGTCCGTGGCCTGCTCGTCGTCCGTGGCCTGCTCGTCGTCCTCCGCCGCCAGCGCTTCCCCCGCGCCGCTGTCGTCCGGGGCCACCGTGGCGGTACAGGCCGCCAGACCCAGCAGCATGGCAGCCGCCAGCAGCATCCAAAACCATCTCTTCATAACCCCCTGCCTCCTCCAAACATCTCTCTACTTCCGCCGACTATGCCCGTTCTCTCTCCAACCGGGCAAGAATCCAGTCGGCAGCGGCCGCCGGCGTCTCTGCCAGGCCCGCCGCCCCGGCCGCCGCCAGCTCCTCCCGGCTGCCGTAGCCGTAGAGGACCCCCAGGCACGGCAGGCCGTTCTCCCGCGCTCCGTCCACGTCGTGGCGGCGGTCCCCCACCATCAGGGCCCGCCGGGCGCCGGACTGCTCCAGCGCGTAGGCGACCACCTGGCCCTTCCGGGCCCGCGTCTCCGCGCCGTCGCTGCCGGCCACCGTGTGGAAATAGGGCATCAGGCCGAAGCGCTCCAGGATCCGCCGGGCGAAGACCTCGGGCTTGCTGGTGGCCAGCACCAGCCGCAGCCCCGCCTCCCGGAGGCGGGCGAGCATCTCCGGCACGCCGTCGTAGACCCGGTTCTCCCAGATGCCCGTCTCCTCGAAGTAGGCCCGGAAGGCGGCCAGAAGCCGCCGGGCCCCGGCCTCGTCCAGGCCGTAGACCGCCTGGAACTCCTCCAGCAGCGGCGGGCCGATGAACCGGTACAGCTGTTCCCGGGGCGGCACCGCCATCCCGGCCTCCCGCAGGGCGTGGGCGATGGAATTGGTGATGCCCAGGCCCGGGTCGGTCAGTGTGCCGTCCAGGTCCAAAAGGACGGTGTCAAGTTCCACGGGGCGCGCCCCCCTTCTTGGCGGCCTTGGGCCGGTTGTCCAGCCAGTCCAGGACCAGGGTGTAGAGGACCGAGGCGATGGGCACCCCCAGCAGCACGCCGGTGATGCCGGCCAGGTTGCTTCCGATGATGACGGCGCTCAGGACGATGACGCCCGGCAGGCCCACCGAACGGCCCACCACCTTGGGATAGATGACGTTGCCCTCTATCACCTGGAGGGCCAGGACAAAAATCAAAAACAGCAGCGCCTGGAGCGGACTCTCCATGAGAATCAGCAGGCAGCCGACAATCTCGCCAATCAGCGGGCCGATGATGGGCACAACCGCCGTGACGCCCACCAGCACGGAGATGATGGCCGCGTTGGGGAAGCGGAAAATCTTCATGCCCACGAAGCAGAGGACGCCGAGGATGACGGCCTCCGTCAGCTGCCCGACGATGAAGTTGCTGAACGAGCTGTTGGCCAGGGCGCAGATCCGGCGCAGCTTTTCGGCCGCCTGGGGCGGCAGCAGGGCCCGGGAGATCCGCATCGCCAGTTCGCCGGCCCGCTCCTTCTGGGCCAGGACGTAGATGGCGATGAAGAAGCTGAAGACCAGGTTCATCAGGCTCCGGATGACCGACGTGGTGACGCCGGCGGCCGTCTCGACGATGCTGGTATCGGTGCCGGGCGTGAGCATCTGCTGGATGGTGTCGAACAGCTTCCCCCAGTCCAGCCGCGCGGTGAAGACCTGCTGGTCGTTGATGCGGATGCCGGACAGCCAATTCTGGATGGTCTCCACATACTCCTCAAGGTTCGTCACCAGCAGCAGGATGGACTCCTGGAGTTCGGGGATAATGACCACCATCAGCAGCACCACGATGCCCAGCGTGAGGAAAATGGTGGCCACCAGGCTCACCGGCCGCAGCAGGCGGCGGACCCAGGGCTTGGGGCTCTTTTTCATAAAGAGGAAGATATGCTGCTCCAACACCCGCAGCAGCACGTTGAGGACGAAGGCGATGCAGAAGCCCGTGACCACCGGCGCAACGACGGCGTAGGCGGTCTTCACGGCCTCCCAGGCCGTCTGGAAGTTCTGAAGCAGGGCGTACAGCAGCACCCCGAAGGCTATCAAGGCCAAAATTGCCTGAAACCGCTTTTTTTCCAACTTGTGCCGAACCTCCCCCGCCCCGCGGCCTCTGATGTTCGATTTTAGTATACCCATTCCCCCGGAGGCCGTCAACCCCATTTCCGGGGAAATCCCGCGAGGCCGCGGAAACGTCTGCAATTTGGCATCTGTCGCCGGGCTGGCTCGGGATTTTGTGCAAGTTTCAGTTGCAATTCCCGTCGGTTTGCAGTATCATACTACCGTTTATATACTGTGTATGCCGCAGAGCGTCGCCCGGCCCCCGATTTTGCCGGCCGCGGACCCGTTCCCGGCCCACCTTCAGGAGGAATCCACCGTGAAAATCACCAACGTGAAAATCGAGAAGTTCTCCGCCCCCCTGTCCCAGCCCTTCCGGGTTGCCTTCGGCGTCATCGAAGACTCGGACAGCTGGACCGTCAAGGTGACCACCGACGAGGGCATCTACGGCCTCGGCTCGGCGGCCCCCATCGGCTTCGTCACCGGCGAGACCATGGAGACCTGCTACACCGTGATGAAGCTCTTTGCCGACGCCTTCCTCGGCTTCGACCCCCTGGACATCGCCGGCGCCCACAAGCTCATGGACAGCATCATCTACGGCAACGGCTCGGCCAAGTGCGCCTTCGACCTGGCCCTCTACGACATCGCCGGTAAGAAGCAGAACCTGCCGGTCTACCGGCTCCTGGGCGGCACGAACCCGGTGGTCCACAACGACATCACCATCGGCATCGACACCCCGGCCAACATGGAGGCCGCCGCCCGGAAGTTCGTCTTCGAAAAGGGCTTTGACATCCTCAAGGTGAAAATCGGCATCAACCCCGACGACGACCGGGAGGCCCTGCGCCGGATCCGCGCCGCCGTGGGCTCCGACGTCCGCCTGCGGGTGGACGCCAACCAGGGCTACACCGTGGAGACCGCCCTGGAGGCCCTGAAGGACTTTGAGAAGCTGGGCGTCGAGGCCGCCGAGCAGTGCCTGCCCTGGTGGGACTTCGACGGCGCGGCCCGGCTGAAGCGGGAGAACAAGACCTCGGTCAAGCTGATGCTCGACGAGTCCATCCACAACATCCACGACGCCCACCGCGCCGTCCAGCTGGACTGCGCCGACTTCTACAACATCAAGCTGATGAAGTGCGGCGGCCTCTACTACGGCGCGCAGATTGCCGACATCGCCGAGGCCAACGGCGTCGGGTGCATGGTCGGCTGTATGCAGGAGAACAAAATCAGCATCACCGCCGGCGTCAGCCTGGTGGCCGCCAAGAAGGCCATCGTCGAGGCCGACTGCGACAGCTTCATGTTCTTCAAGGGCGACGACGACGGCATCCCCGGCGGCTTCACCCGCCAGGGCGGCATCTTCCACCTGCTGGAGAAGCCCGGCCTGGGCATCGACATGGACATCTGAACAGGAGGGACGTTATGGCGCTCCAAGCGCAACCGATTCTCGACGCCGTCCGCGCCCAGCTGCCCCGCTGGGAGGCGCCCTCTATCTCCTACGCGGTTGTCCAGGGGGACCAGATTGTCCTCGCCGGCGGCGCGGGCCTCTCCGACGGCCGCGCCCGGCCGGCCGACGGCAAAACCCTCTATCAGATTGCCAGCTGCTCCAAGGCCTTCACCGCCACGGCGGCCGCGCTGCTGGCCACCGACGGCGCGCTGGACCTGGACGCCCCGGTGCGGGAGTACCTGCCGGCCTTCCGCCTTCCGGATTCCTACGCCGGCGACCACCTGACCACCCGGGATTTCCTCTCCCACCGCAGCGGCCTGCCGCGCCACGAGTACGCCTGGTACGGCACCGGCTTCACCCGCAGCGAGCTGATGGAAAACCTCCGGTACCTGCCCCTGACGGCCCCCATCCGCTATACCTTCCAGTACAGCAATTTCAACTACATGGTGGTCGGCTGCCTTGTTGAAGCCGTCAGCGGCCTGCCCTTCGAGGAGTTCCTGGTCCGGCGGCTGTTCCGGCCCCTGGGCATGGAGCGGACCTACGCCTACCACGCCCGGGCCCGGGAGGCCGGCAACCACGCTCTGGCCTTCGACCGGGACGAGCCCTTCGTCATGGCCGGCTGCCGGGAGATTCCCTTCTACCGCTCTCCGGCCGAGGCCGACGGGGTCGGCGACCCCACGGCCGCCGCCGGCTGCGTGGTCTCCTGCGCCGAGGACATGGCCCGGTGGCTCCGGTTCCAGCTGGGCCGCGGCGCCCTGGACGGCCGCCGGCTCGTCCGGCCGGAGTGGATGGACCTCCAGCACACCCCCCACGTGGCCATGGAGCTGGATCCATCCTACGCCCCCCAGCGGACCGACAGCGCCTACTGCCTGGGCTGGTTCCTCCACCACTACCGCGGGCTGCGGATGCTGGAGCACGGCGGCAACATCGACGGCTTCGCCTCGGCCGCGGCCCTGGTGCCGGAGCTGGATTTGGGCGTCTTCGCCAGCGTCAACATGACCTCCAGCCTCCTGGCCGAAGCCTTTGTCTACGACGTCGTGGACCGGGCCCTGGGCGCCGCAGACACCGACTGGTACGACCGGCTCTACCGGGCCAACGGCGACCTCTACGACCGGATCCGGGCGCGGACGGCCGCCGTGGGCGGCGCGCCGGTGGCCGGCACCCGCCCCTCCCACGACCTCTCCGCCTACGTTGGGGTCTACGAGGCCCCGGGCTACCGGCCCATGCGGGTCTTCCTCCGGGACGGCCAGCTGGCTCTGGAATTCAACACCTTCACGGTGGGGCTCCGCCACCACCACTACGACGCCTTCACCACCGACGGCGTCATCGGCGAACTGCCGCCGGGCCTGGTGCTGACCTTCTTCGCAGAGCCCCAGGGCGGCATCCATCAGGTTGAAGCCCTGCTGGGCAGCGAGCCCGGCCTCCAGCCGACGGTGTTCCGGCGGCCGGCCGCCCGGGACGGACGGGAGGCGGCGGTATGAAGCGCTTTCAGAAGCTGTACAGCCAGGGGACCCTCGACGTCCTGGAAATCTGGCTGGACACGGAGACCGGCGTCCAGTACCTGTTCCGCGGCTGCGGCAACGCCGGCGGGCTGACGCCGCTGCTGGACCACACGGGACGGCAGGCGGTGACGGCGGCGTCTCCCGACTGGTCGGCGGCGCAGCGCGCGGCATCCGGCAATCAGAGTAAGGAGTGACAGTCATGCATGAACATTTTTGGGAGCGCTTCCGCCAGGAGGCGCAGGAAGGCCTCCAGCTCTGGGAGAGCCCCTCGGTGTCCGTGGGCGTCGTCAAGGACGGCCAGGTGGTCCTCTGCGAGGGCTTCGGCCTGCGGGACGAGGCCGGCGGGCTTCCCGCCAACGGCCAGACTCTCTACCAAATCGGCAGCTGCTCCAAGGCCTTCACCGCGGCCCTGGTGGCCATCCTGGTTGACCAGGGGAAGCTGGACTGGGACACGCCCATCCGCCAGTACGTGCCGGAGGTGCGGTTCTACGACGAATATCTCACCCGCTCGGCGACCCTCCGGGACCTGCTGAGCCACCGGACCGGCCTGCCCCGCCACGAGTACGCCTGGTACGGCACCGACTTCACCAAGGAGCAGCTCATCCACAACCTCCGGTACCTGGAGCCCAACCAGCCCATGCGGACGGTCTTCCAGTACAACAACCAGTGCTATATCCTGGCCGGCTACATCGTCGAGCGGCTGACCGGCAAGACGTACGAGCAGTGCCTCTCGGAGTACCTCTTTGAGCCCCTGGGCATGACGCGCACCTGCGCCTTCCTGGACGACATCGAGGGCGACGCCAACCACGCCACGCCCTACGACCGTCCGGACCCCCTGGACGTGCTCCACGGGAAGCGGGCCATCCCCTTCTACCGGATGCCCGCGGAGGACAAGGCCGCCGGCATCGGCACGCCCCTGGGCCCGGCCGGCTCCATCAACTCCTGCCCGGAGGATATGCTCAAGTGGGTCCAGCTGCACCTGAACCATGGCCGCGTCGGCGACCGGCAGCTGATTTCCGAGGCCGCCATGGCGCAGCTGCACCATCCCCAGATGCTCCTCCAGACGCCGCTGGACATGCCCATGGACGAGGCGGCATTCCACTGCTACGGCCTGGGCTGGTTCCTGGAGAGCTTCCGCGGGAAGAAGCTCCTCCAGCACGGCGGCAACATCAACGGCTTCTCCGGCTTCACCGCCTTCCTGCCCGAGGAGAACCTGGGCGTGGTGGCCTACACCAACATGAACGGCAGCTACCTGCACTACGCCCTGGCCCGCACGGTCCTGGACCACTACCTGGGCTACGAGGACGGCAACTGGGTCCGGCGGTACCGGGACTTCGTGGCGGAGCGCCAGAAGAAGCTGCCCGACCAGATGGCGGCCTTCACCGGCAAGCAGGTGCCCGGCACCCATCCGGCCCACGAGCTGGCCGAGTACGCCGGCGTCTACCGCCGGGACGGCTATACGCCGGTGACGGTGACCGTGGAGGACGGCCGGCTGCACCTGGACTTCATCGGCACCCGGGCGGCCCTGACCCATTACCACTATGAGACCTTCCTGGTGGAGGGCGTGGTCGGCGAGCTGCCGCCCCGGATTCCCGTCCACTTCCACACGGCCGAGGTGGGCGGCGCCGTGGACGGCCTGGCCATGCCCCTGGTCACCGAGCCCGGCGGCAGCCTGATTCGCTTCCAAAAGCAGGAGGGATAGCATGGCCCGGTATCTCGTCAAGCGGCTGCTCTATCTGATTCCCATGATGTTCCTGGTCATCCTCATGGTGTTCCTCATCATGTCCCTGACCCCCGGCGACCCGGCCACCAACGTGCTGCCCCTGACGACCCCGCAGGAGGTCAAGGACGCCTACAACGAGAGCGTGGGATACTCCGGCAGCCTTCTGGACCGGTTCGGCAACTACCTCCAGGGGCTCCTGTCAGGCAACGTCCTCTCCTACACCTCCGGCGAGAACATCTTCACGGAGCTGGCCGTCCGCTTTCCCCGGACGCTCTCGTTCAGCGGCTTCGCCTTCTGCCTGGCCGCCATCCTGGGCGTCGCCCTGGGGATTCTCAGCGCCATTCGCCAGTACTCGTTTCTGGACACCACGGTGACCATCTTCGCGGTGCTGTTCGCCTCGATTCCGTCGTTCTTCGTGGCGGTGCTGCTGGTGCTGCTGTTCTCGGTCAACCTGGGCGTCCTCCCCTCCTTCGGCATCACCGACGGCCTCCGGTCCTACGTCCTGCCGATGACCACCCTGGTGCTGGCCAATATCCCGGTCCTGAGCCGCATGACCCGTTCGGCCATGCTGGACGCCATGAACCAGGATTTCATCCGCACGGCCCGGGCCAAGGGGTGCAGCGAGCGGCGCGTCATCTGGAAGCACGCCCTGAAGAACGCCTCGATGCCCATCATCACCCTGCTGCTCAGCGGCCTGGCCACGACCCTGGGCGGGTCGGTGGTGGTGGAGCAGATCTTTTCCATCCCCGGCGTGGGCACGTATCTGCTCAGCGCCGTGCAGGAGAAAAACGTCCCGGTGGTCATGACCTGCGCGCTGCTGCTGTCGTTCATCTTCATGCTGGCCATGGTGCTGATGGACGTCTGCTTTGCCCTGATTGACCCCAAAATTCGAGCGAGGTACGGGAAATGAAGCGGGAAAAAAAGCTCTATGAGACGCTCCACAACAGCCGGGACAGCCGGCTGGGCGACGTGGCCAAGCGATATATCCGCAACCCGGCGGCGGTGCTGGGGGCGGTCATCTTTCTGGTCATCGTGTTCGTCTGCCTGTTTGCCAATTTCCTGATACCCGAGGAGATGGTGACGGCCTACGACACCGCCGCCCGCCTGAGCCCGCCCAGCGCCGAACACTGGTTTGGCACCGACAACGTCGGCCGGGACCTCTTCGCCCGGGTGCTCTACGGGGCGCGGACGACCGTGGGCATCGGCGTGGGCGCCACGCTGCTGTCCCTGGTGATGGGAGCGGCTCTGGCCTCCGTCTGCGCCCTGTTCAAGCGGGCGGACCTTCTCATCATGCGCGTCATCGACGTCGTCACCTGCGTGCCCTCCATCCTGCTGGCCCTGGTGCTGCTGGCCATCCTGGGCGGCAGCGTCTTCAACATGGTTCTGACCCTGACCCTTGTCTCGATTCCCACCTTCACCCTGCGGATCCGCGCGGTGATTCTCGGCGTGGTGGAGCAGGACTATATCCACGCGGCGCGGGTCACCGGCACGTCCGGCATCCGGCTGGTGCTGCGGCACATCCTGCCCAACGCCATCGACCCCATCATCGTGGACGCCACCATGACCATCTCCAGCATGATGCTCTCGGCGGCGGGCCTCTCGTTCATCGGCGTCGGCGTGGCGCCGCCGGCCCCCGAGTGGGGCGCCATGCTCAACTACGCCCAGCAGTTCTTCCAGACGGCCCCGTACATGGCCATTTTCCCCGGCGTGGCCATCGCCCTGACGGCCCTGTCCATCAACCTGGTGGGCGACGGCCTCCGGGACGCCCTGGACCCCAAATCCATTCACTAGGAGGTCCCCAATGGAACACACAGAACCCCTTCTCTCCGTGGAGGACCTGTCGGTAGACTTCCGGGTGGACCGGAAGACGGTGCTGCACGCCGTGCGGAACATCTCCTTCACGGTCCGCCGGGGCGAGACCGTGGGCCTGGTGGGCGAGAGCGGCTGCGGCAAGAGCGTCACCTGCATGTCCATCCTCCGGCTCAACCCCGCCCGGCGGACCGAGTATCCCACGGGCCGGATCCTCTTTGACGGCCAGGACCTCCTGACGATGCCGCCCAAGGCCCTCCAGGCCGTTCGGGGCAGCAGCATCTCCATGGTCTTCCAGGAGCCCATGACGGCCATGAACCCCCTGTTCACCATCGGCGACCAGATGATGGAGGCCCTCCGGGTCCACGACCGCCGCATGGAAAAGGCCGAGGCCCGGGAGCTGTGCCTGGACGCCATCGCCCGGGTGAAGATTCCCAATCCCCAGCGGATCTTCGACGCCTACCCCTTCACCCTCAGCGGCGGGATGCGCCAGCGCATCATGATTGCCATGGCCATGGTGACGAAGCCCCAGCTGCTGCTGTGCGACGAGCCCACCACGGCCCTGGATGTGACCATCCAGGCCCAGGTGCTGGACCTGATGAACCAGCTGAAGGCCGAGGCCGGCACGGCCATCGTCTTCATCACCCACGACCTGGGCGTCATCAGCGAAATGGCCGACCGGGTCCTCATCATGTACGGCGGGCGGATCTGCGAGGAGGCCCCGGCCGAGGAGCTGTTCACCCATCCCCGGCATCCGTACACCATGGGGCTCATCGACTCCCGGCCCGGCCCGGACTACCAGGGGGACCGGCTGAAGATGATTCCCGGCAGCGTGCCGACCCTGCGGGATATGCCGCCGGGATGTCCGTTCCACAACCGCTGCGCCCATGCCAGCCCGGCGTGCAGCGAGGCGTTCCCGCCCTTTGAGGCGGCCGCGCCGGACCACTCGGTGGCCTGCTGCCGCTGGCGGGAGATTTCGAGAAATGGGTGAGACGACCATGAAGCAACACGGCGGGGAAGCCCCCCAATATTTCATCGAGGCCCGGGACCTGACCATGCATTTCCCGGCAAAGACCAACGGCCTGGGCCGGCCGGTCAGCTGGATCCACGGCGCCGACAAGGTCTCCTTCCAGGTGCCCAAGGGCAGGACCCTGGGCGTCGTGGGCGAGAGCGGCTGCGGCAAGTCCACCGTGGGCAAGATGCTCCTGAACATCTACCGGCCCACCTCCGGCCAGGTTCTCTACGACGGCCGGGACATCACCGGCCTCTCCCCCCGGGAGCGGCGGCCCTACACCAAAAAGATGCAGCTGGTGTGGCAGGACCCCTACTCCTCCCTGGACCCGCGGATGCGGGCCGGGGACATCATCGGAGAGGGGCTGGAGAACTTCCGCCTCGTGAGCAGCCGTGCGGAGAAGCAGGAGCGGGTCGCCCGGCTGATGGCCATGTGCGGCCTGATGCCGGAGCAGGCCGGCCGCTATCCCCATCAGTTCTCCGGCGGCCAGCGGCAGCGGATCTGCATTGCCCGCGCCCTCTCGACGGACCCGGAGTTCATCGTCTGCGACGAGGCCGTCTCGGCCCTGGACGTCTCCATCCAGGCGCAGATTATCAACCTCCTCAAGGACCTTCAGGAACAGCTGTCCCTGACGTACCTGTTCATCTCCCACGATTTGAACATCGTCCACTTCATCAGTGACGAGATTCTCGTCATGTACCTGGGCCAGGTGGTGGAGCGGGGCTCCATGGAGAAGGTCTACCGCAACCGCGCCCACCCCTACACCCAGGCGCTGTTCTCGGCCACGCCGGCCTTTACGGCGGCGGAAAAGGCCGGCAAACAGCGGATTATCCTGGAGGGCGACGTGCCCTCGCCGGTGGACCCGCCGGCCGGCTGCCGCTTCCGCAGCCGCTGCCCCTACGCCACCAAGGCCTGCGAGGACGACCCCGTCTGGCACACCGTCGAAGACGACCACCAGGTCCGCTGCCATTTGTTTAATCATTAGTACACAACTGCGGTGGCTTGACTATCTATCCCCTACCGCTGTGCGCGCACAGCTCGGGAGAGCTCTGAAAAACCAACTTTTTAAGACGGCCGTACACAACTGCGGCGGCTTGACTGTCTATCCCCTGCCGCTGTGCGCGCGCTCTGTAATTCCCTGGCAACGAGGCCCTCGGGCCTTTTGCGCGGCGGATGCCGCATATCCCAATGGAAGGTGAGAAAACCCAATGAAATCTCGGAAACCCCTGGTGGCCCTGCTGCTGGCTGTCGCCCTGCTGGCCACCTGCCTGGCCGGCTGCGGCGGGCAAAACACTTCGGACACCGCCGACGGCAGCGGGACCACTGCCTCCTCCGGCCGTACCCGGTCCACCACCACCGGCCAGGCCGACAACAGCCTGACCATTGCCATCAATGACATCATTGATACCCTGGACCCGCAGCTGTTCGCCCGGAATATGGAGAACCTCATCAATATGCAGATCTTTGAGCCCATGTTCTACCGCGACAACGACGGCAACCAAGTCAACATCCTCATCGACTCCATGACCGAGAACGAGGACGGCTCCGTGGACTTTGTCCTCAAGGAGGGCATCCAGTTCCAGTCCGGCGACACCCTCAAGGCCGAGGACATCGCCTACACCCTGGAGCGGTGCGAAACGTCCCCCATCTGCTCCGCCCTGTACGGCCCCATCACCATGACCATCACCGACGACACCCACTTCACCTGGCAGTTTGAGGGCGCCACCTTCGACGACCTCTACGCCTATATCGAAGTGATGCTGGTGGTCAACAAGTCCTACTGCGAGGAGTTCATCAGCGACCCGTCGGAGGATCTCGGCTTCAACACCGACGGCACCGGCGCGTACCAGTTCGTCGAGCACGCCAGCAACGGCGACGTGACGCTGGAGCGGTTCGAGGGCTACCACGGCGAGGCCCCCATCGACACCCTCTACTTCCGCTACGTGACCGGCAGCCAGGAGACGGCCTTTGAGGCCGGCGATTTGGACTACGCCACCTACACCCCCACCAACTTCGAGCTGATTCAGGAGTACGAGAACGTCACAACCCAGACCCAGTTCCTCAACGGCGTCACGTTCCTCGCCGTCAACTGCACCGAGGGCGCGCCCACCAGCGACCTGCGGGTCCGCCAGGCCATCGCCTACTGCATGAACAAGGACGACATCACCATCATCGGCAGTTCCGGCGCCGGCACCCCGGCCTATAACCTGGCCAACCCCCTGGTCCAGTACTACGGCGACGTGGCCGACCATTTTGAGCAGGACATCGAGACGGCCAATGCGCTCATGACGGAAGCCGGCTATTCGGAAAGCAACCCGCTGGAGCTGACCCTGATTGTGCCCAGCAACCGTGCGGACTGGCCCGCCGCCTGCGAAATCATGAAGGAAGAGCTGGAGCAGTCCTACTTCGTCGTGAATATCGAGCAGGTCCCCGACACGTCCCGGTATTTCACTTATGACTTCGACCTGGGAATGCTGAGCATCATCCTGACCACCCAGTTCAACTCCTATGCGCCCATGTTCCAGCTGGATTCCGGCATCAACCTGAGCGGCATCGACGATTCGGCCATCCTGGAGACCTTCTCCAACATGACCGACGAGGCGTCCACCCAGGAGGCGATGAAGGCGGCCACGGAGTCCCTGGCCTATATCCCCCTGTTCTACAACTCCGACCACTACGCCTTTGACAGCAATCTGAACCCGGGCCCCTACAATGTGGAGCTCTCCGGTTTCCTCTACCGGGAGTTCTCCTGGAAGTAAGCGCCCGCTTCCCGCAAAAAGCCGCCCCGGACCATCGGTCCGGGGCGGTTTCGTTCAGGGCTCGTAGGTGAATTCCAAATCGTAAATGCTGACGGTGTCGCCGGCCTCGATGCCCATGGCTTCCAACCGCTCGAAGAGGCCGCTGCGGCGCAGCTGCCGGTCGAAGTACATCCGGGACTCGTAGTCGGCCAGGTTCACATCCCCCAGCAGGCGCTCCATCCAGGGGCCCGAGACGCTCCACACGTCGTCGAAGCGCTCTATCTTCAGCTCCTCCACGCTGCCGGCCTCGGCCAGGGGCTTGACGTACTCCGGCTCGTAGACCCGCACCGGCGGCAGCTGGGCCAGCCTGCCGGCCACCGCCTTCATCAGCTCCCGAGTCCCCTGGGTGGTGGCCGCCGAAATCACGTAGAACGCGCAGCCCCGCCGCTCCACATACTGCCGCAGCCGCTCCAGGTTGTCGCTGTCCGGCGGCAGCAGGTCCGCCTTGTTGGCCGCCACCACCATGGGCCGCTGCGCCAGCTCCGGGGAGTATTCCTGGAGCTCGGCGTTGATTTTCTCAAAGTCCTCCACCGGGTCCCGGCCCTCGCTGCCCGACACGTCCACCACGTGGACCAGCAGCCGGCACCGGTCGATGTGCCGCAGGAAGTCGTGGCCCAGGCCGGCCCCCTCGGCCGCCCCCTCGATGATACCGGGGATGTCGGCCATGACGAAGGAGACGCCCTCATCCACGTAGATGACCCCCAGGTGGGGGAACAGCGTCGTGAAGTGGTAGTTGGCGATTTTCGGCCGGGCGTTGGAGGTGACCGACAGCAGCGTGGACTTGCCCACGTTGGGGAAGCCCACCAGGCCCACATCGGCCAGGAGCTTCAGCTCCAGAATCACCTCGCGCCGTTCCCCGGGCAGGCCGCCCTTGGC
>CAJFNZ010000122.1 GCA_904395905.1 uncultured Oscillospiraceae bacterium
AGCCCTCGGCAGAGTTTCGCCCGCCGAAGCGGGCGAAATCAAGTCAAATCCGTTTTTTCCGGGGACATGCGCCTCGGAAAAAACACGTTACAGGCTCCAAGTGTGCGGCCCGCAGGGCCGTGCGCGCAGGAGCCTGCATCCCCTCGCCAAAATGCCTGCATTTTGGCGACAGCGTGTCGAGTTTCTCGACACGCTGTCCTCCCGCCGCAGGCTGCGGCGGGAGGCGGCTATTGTGCCGAATCCGTCAGGCCAGCTGCTTCCAGAGGCAGTAGACCACGTCGGAGCGGGGGCAGGTGCCCGCCGCGGTGAAGGAGAGGCCGTCGGTCAGGCCGTTCTCCGCGGCCCAGGCCAGGGCCTTTTCGGACCAGTCCGCACCGGAGGCGTCGCCGCCGGCGGCCCGGCAGAGGAAGGCGAGAATCTGGTCGTAGGGCAGCGTGCCGTTCAGGCCGAAGACACCGTCGCCGGTGCCGTTGGTGATGCCCTGCTCCGCGGCCCAGAGGACGGCCTGATAGTAGTAGGCATTGGGGTCGGTCACGTCGGAGAAGTCCGAGGTCAGGGAAGCCGGCTCCGGGGACCCGGCGGCCCGCCAGAGGAACGTCACCGCCTGGGCCCGGGTCACGCTGGCGTCGGGGGAGAAGGCGGTGGCGGAGGTGCCGCTGGTGACGCCGGCCTCCACGGCCCAGGCGACGGCGTCGGCGTAGTAGGCGTCCGCCGGGACGTCGGCAAAGCCGGCGGCGGTATCGTCCGTGGCGGCGGGCGCCACCATGTAGACGTTGCGCTGCCACTCGGTGTAGTTGGCGTTGGTGGTCTCATAGTCGGTGACGGCCGGATCCAGATAGAAGAAGTGGAGAAGGTAGGCGGCGTCCTCCCCGCCGTCGGGCAGGGTGAAGGAGCAGGACTCCCCGTAGAAGAGCATCCGGCCCGGCCGGTAGGTCTCGTCCATCACCGCGCCCAGGAGCCAGTGGCCGTCGTCCAGGAAGAGCCACTGCCCGTCCTCGCCCAGGTAGTAGCCGTTGGTGTCCAGCTCCCGGAAGTAGCCGCCGGGAATCTCGATGGTCTCGCCGGTGTAGCTGACGTAGGAGTCCTGCGGGTGGAAGACGGTGCAGTAGAGGTAGACGAAGCCCGTCGGGGAGGGGTTGGTGTTGGTGACGGTGATTTCCGAGCCCGCTTCCAGGGCGTAGTAGAAGTCGTCGCCGACGGTGATGGAGTTGGCCAGGCCGCCGTCGATGCCGCCGCCGAGGATGCGGCCCTCGGTGAGGGTGAACTGGCCCGGCGTCTGGACGGCGTCCGTCTCGACGCTGAAGTAGTCCGGCAGCTCCGTCCGCTCGGCGGCCAGGGCCGGGACGGCGCCCAGCAGCACCACGACGGCCAGAAGCGTGCACACGATTCGTTTGCAGTGGTTCATAGGGATTCCTCCTTCGTTTTCCTGCCGGGCGCCGTCGCAGGCAGCCCGGCTCTCTCGTTTCCAGTTTACCGCGTTTTTCCGGTTTGCGCAAGAAGACGCCTGCGGAATTTTCAGACCCTCAGCCGCGCAGCCAGAGCCAGGCCGCCAGGCCCAGCTGGGCCAGGAGCAGCAGCGGGACGCCCCAGGTGAACTTCCGGTGGAGGGTCTTGTGGCGGACGGTATACATGGCCGCCAGGCACCCGGCGCTGCCGCCCAGGGCCGCCGTCCAGAGGAGGGTGGCCTCGGGAATCCGGCGGCGCTGTTTTTTCGCCCGGGCCTTATCCAGACACATAAGTCCGAAGGACAGCGCATTGATTAAAAGCAGATACGAGACAAGCAGCCGGAACGGCATCAAAACCATCCTTTCTGGAGGTGCGGGAAATGAAACTTCGGATTCTTGCGGCGGCCCTGGGGGTGGCCGCCCTGTGCAGCGGGTGCGCCGGCGTGCCGGCGGCCGGCAGCTGGGAGACGGTGGACGACACGGCGGCCGTCGCGGCCTCCGGGCCGGTGGAGGAGCCCTACGTCATCACCTTCGGCATCCCGGAGGACGTGGTCCTGGAGCCGGTCACCGACGGCGGGCGGAGCCTCTACGTCCAGAAGGACGGGGACTACGAGATTGTCTCCGACGTCTTCACCGCCGCCAGCCGGGACGAGGCCATCCGCCGCCTGACCGGTTTCGGGGCCGACGAGCTGGAAATCCTCGAGACCGAGCGGTTCGGCCTGCCGGAGTACCGCTTCGCCTGGGCCTCGACCACCGACGAGGGGGCCTACGTCTCCCAGGCGGCGCTGGTAGAGGACACGGACTACTACTACGCCCTGGTCTTCTCCGTCCGGGAGGGCCTGGGCAGCCAGTACGACGACTGCGCCGAGGAGGTCTTCTCCACCTTTGGCGTCTACGGCAATGAGATGCTCTGACCATTGACCCGGGGCCGTTGGGGCCGTATAATGGCGGTATCCAACGAAACAGGGGGAGTGCCCAATGGGAGCCAAGAACGCACTGATTTGCCTGGGCGGCGGCCCGTCGCCGGTCATCAACGCCTCGCTGCAGGGGGTCATCGAGGGATGCTTTGCCGCCGGGGACATCGCGCACGTCTACTGCGCCCGCCACGGCATCGAGGGGGTGCTGCTCGAGCAGCTGACCGACATGGCCCGGGAGGACCCGGCCGAGCTGCGCCGCCTCCGGGACACGCCGGCCTCCGGCGCCATCGGCACCTGCCGCTACAAGCTGGGCGAGGACCGGGCCGAGGACTTCGAGCGGATTCTCCAGGTCCTGGCCGCCCACGATGTCGGCTATTTCTTCTATATCGGCGGCAACGACTCCATGGACACCGCCGACAAGGTCAGCCGCCTGGCCCGCCGGGCGGGGCTGGAGCTGGTGGCCGTGGGCGTCCCCAAGACCATCGACAACGACCTGGGCGACGACAGCGGAACCATCATCGACCACACCCCCGGCTACGGCAGCGCCGCGCGGTACTGGGCCGATTTGATTGCCGAGGTCAACGAGGAGAACCGGGGCATCTGTGTCTCCGAGTGCGTCACGGTCTACCAGGCCATGGGCCGGGACGCCGGGTTCATCACCGCCGCCTCGCGCCTGGCCGACCCGGAGCGGGAGATGCCCCTCCAGCTGTACCTGGCCGAGTGCGGCCACAGCCTGGAGTTCCTGGCCGAACAGGTCAACCGCCAGCTCCAGCAGTCGGGCCGGTGCATCGTGGTGGTGGGCGAGGGCTTCGACGTCGGGGACATCGGCGCGGCCGTGGACGGCTTCGGCCACATCGAGTACGGCGCCAGCCGCCTGAGCGCCTGCCAGGGCGTGGTCAACTACCTGAACAGCGTCCATCTCAAGGCCCGGGGCTACGCCAACTGCCAGGTGCCCGGGGTGCTCCAGCGGTGCACGGCCGTCCACCGTTCGCCGGTGGACGTGGAGGAGGCGTACCAGGTGGGCCTCCACGCCGCCCGGCTGGCGGCCCGGGGCGAGGGCGGCGTCATGGCCACCATCCTCCGGGAGCCGGGAGCGGCCTACCGGGTCCGGTACGGCCAGGTGGCCCTCCAGACGGTGGCCAACTCTGTGCGCCATCTGCCCCAGAGCTGGATTGCCGAAAACCGGGTGGACGTGACCGACGACTTCATCCGCTACGCCCAGCCCCTGATTGGCGAGGAGCTGGCGCCGCTGCACTTTGAGAACGGCCGCCTCCGCTTCGCCCGGCTGGAGGGCCGGTGCATCCCCCAGAAGTGCCCGCCCTACGTGCCGGTGGGGATGCGATAACGAACCGCCGCCCGCGGCAAGCGGGCGGCGCAGACTGTCAAAAACCGCAATGCTGTGCAAGAAGACGGCGTGTATCTTGTTCAGGGAGAAGCTCTCAGCAGAGTTTCGCCGCCCGGAGGCGGCGAAAGAAAGTCTCAATTCGTTTTTTCCGGGGACATGCGCCTCGGAAAAAACACATCTCAGGCTCCGAGTGTGCGGCCCATGGGGCCGTGCGCGTGGGAGCCTGCATCCCCTCGCCAAAATGCTTGCATTTTGGCGACAGCGTGTCGAGTTTCTCGACACGCTGCTCCGCCCGCGGCAAGCGGGCGGCGGTGTTTTTACACGTCCAGCTTCAGACCGTCGCCGCTGAGGCCGTCCTTCTGGAGCATCTGCTCGAGGACTTGGACGTCGCTGGTGATGTCCACGGCGTCGGAGCGGAACAGCTGGTCCAGCCGCCGCTCGAAGCCCTCGACCACCTTGTCCATCATCCCCTCAATCCGGGCCTTGGTGGCCGAGATGTTCTGGCCCTCGATGCCCTGGGCCTCCAGCTGGGCGTAGGCCCGGAGGATTTTCAGCGTCGTGGGCAGGTAGTAGTTGAGGAAGCTGCGCAGCTCCGACGAGGACTCCGGGTGCTGCCGCTGGTAGTCGAGGATTTTGGCGGTGATGACGCCCACGCGGTCGATTTTCCGGCTCATGGCCTCGTCGGCGATGGCGTCGTTGACGGCGCGGATCTGGTCCAGGACGTCGCCCTCCGACTGCGCGGCGGCCTTCTTGGGCGGTTCGGCCGGCTTCGGCTTCTCGCGGAGGCGGGAGAAGACAATCCGGCCCTCGGCGGCGTCGATGTAGCCGGCCGGGAGGAAGCCCCGCTCCAGCATATCCTGGAGGTCCGCCCGGGCCTGGGCCGGCGAGACGGGCATGGCCTCGGCCAGGGCCGCGATGGACAGGCTCTCCTGCTGGCCGATGAGGGAGAGATACCGGCGGTAACGGGCGGCCTTTTTCTGCCGGCTGACGCCGCACAGGAGCAGCACCACGCCGACGGCCGTCAGGCCGGCCAGGTAGAGGGCCCCGCGGATCTCGTAGCCGTACAGGTCGTACCCGTAGGGGAGGTAGTAGGAAATCCAGTCCACCACGCGGCCGGCCAGCATCAGGCCGCCGACGGCCGTGCAGAGGACGCCGCCAATCACCATGGAACGGCCCCACTTGGGGTTGACCTGGGCGGCGGGCCGGGCCGGCGCGGTCTGGGCTGCGGCGGGCGCGGCCGCCGGCCGGCTGGCGGCGTAGGGATGGCCGGCGCGCTTCTGGGAGCTGAGGGAGCCGCGGGTCAGCATCCGAATCAGCAGGATGAGGCCGATGGGCCAGAAGACGCCCAGCATGATAAGGGTGATAATCCAGGAGAACAGCGGATTCTCGTTCTGGTTTTGGGATGGATTGGACATGGCAGTCTCCTCCGAGCGATGGTGGCGTTTCCTCTATCATAGCACGAAGACGGGCAATGTGCAAACGGTCCCGTCGAAAGTTTCCGAAAAAAGCCGTGCAGGCCGTCAGGCGCAAACGGGGTGGAACGGATTTCGCCCCGACGCCAGCCCCGGGGGGAACCCCCGGCGAGGGTTCCCCCCGGACCCCCTTCCTGCGCTTTTCTTTGGCAAAGCAGACCGCGCCCCTTGGGCGCGGGGGGATTTCGCCCGCTGCGGCGGGCGACCGGGGGACGCTGTCCCCCGGCCCCCTGCCACCT
>CAJFNZ010000123.1 GCA_904395905.1 uncultured Oscillospiraceae bacterium
AATGGCTCCCAGGGTGTCGTTGTCCCCCACGGCGATCTCCGCCGTGGCCACGGTGTCGTTTTCATTGATGACCGGCAGGGCCCCCATCTCCAGCAGACGGAACATGGTGTTCTGGAAGTTCCGGTGGCGCTGCTCGTCCTCCACGTCCGAGCCCGTCAGCAGAATCTGGGCCACGGTGTGGTGGTACTCAGAGAAGAGCTTGTCGTAAATATACATCAGCTCGCACTGGCCGATGGCGGCGGCGGCCTGCTTGGTGGGCATGTCGGTGGGCCGCGACTGGAGATTCATCTTCCCCACGCCCATGGCGATGGCGCCGGAGGACACCAGCACGATCTCGTGGCCGGCATTTTTCAGGTCGCTCATCACCTCGCACAGCTTCTCCACCCGCCGGATGTTCAGCTTGCCGGTGCCGTGGGTCAAGGTGGACGTGCCCACCTTTACAACGATTCGCATGGTTTCTGCTCCTTTTCACGTGCTTTGGGGACAGTATAGCACAGTGCGGCTGAAATTGCATTAAGAAATTGCAAACAGGCTGGGCACAGGCAAATTTTTTTGCTATACTGGTGGCACTTGGACGCGCTTTTTGCGTCTTTGGGGATGAAAGGAGGAGTGGACCTTGGAGGACCTGCAGATCATTGACCTCTACTGGCAGAGGGATGAGCGGGCCATCCGGGAGACGGACGGGAAGTACGGCGCCCTCTGCCACCGGATTGCCATGAATATTTTGTCCAGCTACCAGGACAGCGAGGAGTGCGTCAGCGACACCTATGGCCGCTGCTGGGACACCATGCCGCCCCAGCGGCCCTTCTCCCTGCGCTCCTATGTGGGGCGGATCGTCCGCAACCTCTCCATCAGCCGCTACCGGGCCAACCACGCCCAGAAGCGCTTTGCCGGGGCGGAGGTGCTGCTGAGCGAGCTGGCGGACTGCGTCCCCACGCCGGACAACGTCCAGCGGACGGTGGAGGCCGGGGAGCTTGGGGAGCTCATCAGCGCCTGGCTGGACACCCTGGAGCGGGAGGAGCGCGCGCTGTTCCTGCGGCGCTACTGGAGCGGGGAGAGCGTGGCGGAGCTGGCGGGGGAGGCCGGGCTGCGGCCCAATGCCTTGACCAAGCGCTTGCTGCGGCTGCGGGAGCAGCTGCGGCGGTATCTGGAGGAGAGGGGGGTGACGGTATGAGCGGCGCGGAGAAGCTCTTTGACGCCATCACGGAGGTCCGGGAGGAGCTGATCGACGAGGCGCTGGACTACCGCTTCGCCAGGAGAAAGGCCATCCACTGGCAGCGGTACGCGGCTCTCGCGGCTTGCCTGGCCCTGGTGGTGTACATCGGGTATCTGGCGGCGAACCTCCGCATGGGCGGCATGAACGCTGCCGGCAATGACGGCAGCAACAGCGCCGTGGCCGGGGACGCGGCGGATGCCGGAGACAGTACCGGCGCGGCGCCGGAGGACGGCAACACCGCCGACGGGGCCATGCCGCCGCCCAACGACGCCGGCGGCGGTACCGGCGAGGCGGCCCCGGCGCATGGCAGCACAGTGCCGGCCCTCTCCTTGGCGGAGGAGGACAGCGGCGTCACGGCGGTCCGGACGCTGACATTGGAATTCGCCAGTGACGGTGCTGTGTACGCAACGGATGTTTACACCCTCACCAACGCCGGGACGGAACCTGTGACGGTGACCCTGACCTTTGACGGTGCGGACGTGTCCTGCACCGTGGACGGCGCGGCGGAGGAGAGCGGGGCCCATGTATCGCTGCTGAGAGCCGGGGCCGGCGCGGAGGTCGTCCTCCACAGCACGGCGGCGGTGGAGGACGGGATGCTGGCCCTGGCCTCGCCGGAGAATCTCACCGTGGCGGAGTCCGTGCTGATGCTCCAGAATCTCCCGGAGGGGCTGGTAGTGTCGGGGACAGAGCCCTTTGACCGGATCGTCCAGGAGTAGGCCGTATGTTCCGCAGCCAGGGGGCTTGCCAAGGCAGGCCCCCCTGGTTTATACTGGCCTTACAGAGAAATTACCGCCGCAAAGCCCTGCAAATCCAGGGCTGCAACCAGTGGTTGACAAAAAGAAGCCTTCGGTTGGTGGCCTTTTTCCCGGCAATCCTGCTATGCTGACAGGGAAAGGAAGTGGTACGAATGACCATCGGCGAGCGGATCGCCCAGAAGCGGAAGGAGAACAATCTCTCCCAGGAGGCGCTGGGGGAGGCCCTGGGGGTATCCCGCCAGTCCATCAG
>CAJFNZ010000124.1 GCA_904395905.1 uncultured Oscillospiraceae bacterium
CGAGGAGATCTCCCTGGGGGACTTCGTCCTGACCGGCGGGGAGATCCCGGCCATGGCCGTGGCCGACTGCGTGGCCCGGATGGTGCCGGGGGTGCTGTCGGACCCGGAATGTTTCGAGGACGAGAGCCACTGGAATGGCCTGCTGGAGTATCCCCAGTACTCCCGGCCGGCGGTGTGGCACGGCCTGGCGGTGCCGGAGATCCTGCTGTCGGGCCACCACGAAAACGTCCGCCGCTGGCGGCGGCGGGAGGCCATCCGCCGCACCCGCAGCCGCCGCCCGGATTTGTATGCCCGGCTGGAGTTCACCACCAAGGAGGACAAGAAGCTCCTGCGGGAGCTGGAAGAGGAGGAGACGCCCGATGGATAGCCTGGAAACCCTGCGGAGCTGGGTTGCATCAGCCGAGCGGATGGTCTTTTTCGGCGGCGCCGGCGTCAGCACGGAGTCCGGTCTGCCCGATTTCCGCAGCGTGGACGGCCTGTACAGCCAGAAGTTTGACGTCCCGCCGGAGGTCATGCTCAGCCACGACTACTTCCTCGAGAAGCCGGAGGCCTTTTACCGGTTCTACCGGGAGAAGATGCTGTGCCTGGACGCGCAGCCCAACGACGCCCACCGGACCCTGGCCCGCTGGGAGCGGGAGGGGAAGCTGCTGGCGGTGGTCACGCAGAACATCGACGGCCTCCACCAGAAGGCCGGCAGCCGCCGGGTCTATGAGCTCCACGGCTCGGTGTACCGGAACCACTGCACCCGGTGCGGCAAATTTTTCGGGCCGGAGTACGTCCGGGACCACTCGCCGGTGCCGTACTGCGACGCGTGCGGCGGCCTGGTGAAGCCGGACGTGGTGCTCTATGGGGAGTCGCTGGACGGGGACTGCCTCCGGGGGGCAGCGGAGGCCATCGCCCAGGCGGACGTCCTGCTGGTCGGCGGCACCAGCCTGACGGTGTACCCGGCGGCGGGGCTGCTGGGCTACTACCGGGGCAGTCGCCTGGCGCTGCTGAACCGGGACGCGACGCCCCGGGACGGCGACGCCGACCTGATTCTGCGCGCCCCCATCGCCCAGGTGCTGGGGCAGCTGTGAACTGCACCGGCCGCTGCAAAACAAGCGCCGAGCCCGCTTTGGCGGGCTCGGCGCGTCGCGTCAGAGGCCGGTTCCGGCCAAAAGGGCCGGGAGGACCAGCGCGGGGAAGTCCGGGGGCAGCGGCGCCCACTCGGCGGCGGCAATCCGGCGGGGCGTCCCGTCGGACAGGCGGCCCGTCACTTCGGGCGCGCCGGCCAGGTGCGCCTGAAAGGCCTCCAGCGGCACCTGCACCACCGCCGCCACCTCCGGTCCCGGTTGGAAGGCCGGCGCGTCCTCCCACAGGAGGAAGACCCGCGCAAACTCCCGGTCCCAGAACGGCCCGTCCCGCAGCTCCCGGCGGCTGAGGCCCAGGTAGGCCAGGCGGTCCGGGGACGGCGACAGGCCCAGCTCCTCCCGCATCTCCCGGGCCATGGCCATCCGCCAGTCCTCGCCGGCGTCCACGTGGCCGCCGACGGCCAGGTCGTAGCGCCCCGGGTAGTCCCGCTTGGAAAAGGCCCGCTGCTGGAACCACAGCCCCACCCCCGCCGGCCCCCGAGATGCCACCCACCCGTGGACCACCTGGTGGAGCAGGCCGCGGCGGTGGACCTCCCCGCGGGGGGCCGTCCCCAGCGGGCGGAGGGTCTCGTCGTAGACGGTCAGGGCCTCCTGCTCGGCATCCGCGCCGTCCCACCGAGACGGCGTCTGCAACGCGCTGCCCATGGCGTAGCCTCCTTTGCAATCTGTCTGCCGGCATTGTACCACAATTCGCCGCCGTCCGCCAGCGGATTGGACGATTCGCGCCATTTGACTGTTGCGCCGGCGGCAAAATTCTGGCATACTGGATTCCAGACTGCGAATCGGGAGGCGGAAACCGTGTACACCTATACCACGACCCAGTGGGTGCTGTTTTTCCTCATCTACTGCTTTTTCGGCTGGTGCATCGAGACGACGTTCGTCTCCTGCCGGAAGCGGCAGTTCGTCAACCGGGGCTTTCTGACTGGGCCGGTGATTCCCATCTACGGCTCGGGGGCGGTGGCCATCCTGTGGGCCACCCTGCCGGTGCGGGAGAGCTGGATTGGCGTCTTCCTGCTGGGCATGGCCGCGGCGACGCTGCTGGAGTACATCACCGGCGCGGTGATGGAGGCGACCCTCAAGGTCCGCTACTGGGACTACTCCGACAAGAAGTGCAACCTTCACGGCTATATCTGCCTGAACACCTCCCTGGCCTGGGGCGTGCTGAGCGTGGCGCTGGTCCGCTTTGTCCACCGGCCGGTGGAGCGGCTGGTGCTGTCCCTGCCCGAGGGGCTGAGCCAGGTGCTGGCCCTGGTGCTGTCGGGCCTCTTCTGCGTGGACTTTGCCCTGTCGCTCAAGGCGGCGCTGGACCTGCGGAAGCTGCTCGAGCAGCTGGAGGCCCACGCCCAAAAGGCCCGGGAGGACGCCCGGCAGCTGCAAAAGCGCCTGGAGGCCGCCTCGGCCCAGCGGCGGGAGGAGCTGGAGGCCTATCTGGCCCGGAAGCTGCCCGACGGCGGCGAGGCCCTCCAGAAGCGCATGGAGGCCATGGAGCAGGCCGCGGCCCGGCTGGAGCAGAGCGAGACCGTTCAGCGGCTGCGGACCGATTTGGCCCTCTGGCGGGACCGCCGGGCCCAGGCCCGGGAAAACTTCCGCCAGCGGCTCACCGGGGACAAGCGCCGGCTGCTCCGGGGCAACCCCTCGGCCAGCTCCGGCCGGTACGGCCAGCAGCTGGCCCTCCTCCGGCAGCGGCTGGCCGAGGAGCGGCAGGAGCGCAAGAAACGCAAGAAACAGCCCTAGCAAAAGCATTTTTTGCCATGCCGCCGCCGCCGGAACCGTGTATACTGTTAGGGAACCACCAGGAGACAGGAGGACTTGACCATGGAAACCTTGGGCTATTACAACGGCAAAATCGGCCGGCTGGAGGAGATGACCGTCCCCATGACCGACCGAGCCTGCTACTTCGGCGACGGTGTCTACGAGGCCACCTACGCCCGCAACCACCGGATCTACTGCCTGGACGAGCATGTGGACCGCTTCTACAACTCCGCCGGGCTGCTGCGCATGGAGATCCCGTACACCAAGCCGGAGCTGAAGGACCTGCTCCGCGACCTGGTCGGCCAGGTGGACAGCGGCGAGCAGTTCGTCTACTGGCAGCTGAGCCGCGGCACGGCCATCCGGGAGCACGCCTTCCCGAAGACCAAGGCCAACCTGTGGGTGATGCTCCGGCCGGGGGAAATCCAGGACACCTACCAGCGGCTGAAGCTGATAACCCTGGAGGACACCCGCTTCCTCCACTGCAACATCAAGACGCTGAACCTGCTGCCCAACGTCATGGCGGCCCAGCGGATTGCCGACGCCGGGTGTGACGAGGCCGTCCTCCACCGGGGGGAGATGGTCACCGAGTGCGCCCACTCCAACGTCCACATCCTCAAGGACGGCGTCTTCAAGACCCATCCGACCGACCACCTGATTCTGCCGGGCATCGCCCGGGGGAACCTTATCAAGGTCTGCAAAGCCCGGAACGTGCCGGTGGACGAGACCCCCTTCACGCTCGCCGAGCTGATGGATGCCGACGAGGTCATCGTCTCCTCCTCGGGCTCCTTCTGCATGGCGGCCGATTCGGTGGACGGCAAGCCTGTCGGCGGCCGGGCTCCGGCGCTGCTGCGGCAGCTCCAGGACGACCTGATGGCCGACTATCTGGAAAAAACCCAGGCGTAACCCCAAAATCAAGCGGCCGGCCCCATGGGGGCCGGCCGCTTTGTCTTTTTTACCAGACCATGGTGGCGAAGTAGTCGTCGGGAGTTTCGGCCCGGCGAATCAGGCGGACCTGGCCGTCGGGCTGGAGCAGCAGCTCCGCCGAGCGCAGCTTACCGTTGTACTGGTAACCCATGGCGAAGCCGTGGGCGCCGGTGTCGTGGATGACGAGCAGGTCGCCGATGTCAATCTGGGGCAGCGCCCGGTCCACGGCGAACTTGTCGTTGTTCTCGCACAGCGAGCCGGTGACGTCGTAGACGTGGTCGCAAGGGGCGTCCTCCTTGCCCATGACGGTGATGTGGTGGTACGCCCCGTATATGGCCGGGCGCATCAGGTTGGCGGCGCAGGCGTCCACGCCGATATACTCCTTGTAGGTGTGCTTCTGGTGGAGGACCCGGGTCACCAGGCAGCCGTAGGGCCCCAGAAGGAAGCGGCCCATCTCCGTGCACAGGGCCACGTCGCCCATGCCGGCCGGGACGAGGATCTCCTCATAGGCCTGGCGGACGCCCTCGCCGATGACGGCGATGTCGTTGGCCGGCTGGTCGGGGCGGTAGGGGATGCCCACGCCGCCGGAGAGGTTGATGAAGCCGATGTGGCAGCCGGTCTCCCGCTGGAGCTCCACGGCGGTGGTGAAGAGGATCCGGGCCAGGGCCGGGTAGTAGTCGTTGGACAGGGTGTTGGAGGCCAGGAAGGCGTGGATTCCGAACTCCTTGGCGCCCAGGTCCCGCAGGCGGGTGAAGGCCTCGGTCAGCTGGGGCCGGGTCATGCCGTACTTGGCCTGGCCGGGGTTGTCCATCACCTGGAAGCCCTCCTGGCTGGCGCCCAGCTGGAAGACGCCGCCGGGGTTGTAGCGGCAGGAGATGGTCTCGGGGATGCGGCCCAGGGTGTGGTAGAGGTAGTCCACGTGGGTCAGGTCGTCGAGGTTGATGGTGGCCCCCAGGCGGTCGGCCAGCCGGAATTCCTCGGCGGGCGTGTCGTTGGAGGAGAACATGATTTCCGGCCCGGCGAACCCGCACCGGTCGGACATCATCAGTTCGGTGAGGGAGGAGCAGTCCACGCCGCAGCCCTCCTCCCGGAGGAGCTTGAGAATCTGCGGGTTGGGAGTGGCCTTGACGGCGAAGTACTCCCGGAAGCCGGGGTTCCAGGAGAAGGCGGCCCGGATGCGGCGGGCGCAGTCGCGGATACCGCGTTCGTCGTACAGGTGGAAGGGGGTGGGGTAGACGGCGGTGATTTCCTGTAATTGCCGGTTGGTGACGAAGGGTGTTTTCATGAGGACCTCCCAAATACAAAGCGTGGTGCGGTTAGACGTTGAACAGGAAGTTGACGATGTCCCCGTCCTGCATGACGTAGTCCTTGCCCTCCGAGCGGACCAGGCCCTTGGCCCGGGCGGCGGCCATGGTGCCGCAGGCCTGCATATCCTCGAAGGAGATGACCTCGGCGCGGATGAAGCCCCGCTCGAAGTCGGTGTGGATTTTTCCGGCCGCCTGGGGGGCCTTGGTGCCGCGGCGGATGGTCCAGGCGCGGCACTCGTCGCTGCCGGCGGTCAGGAAGGAGATGAGCCCCAGCAGGGTGTAGCTGCACTGAATCAGCTTGTCGAGGCCGGACTCTTGGAGGCCCAGCTCCTCCATGAACATCGCCTTCTCCTCGGGGTCGTCCAGCTCGGCGATGTCGGCCTCCAGCTTGGCGCAGATGGGCAGCACCTGGGAGCCCTCGGCCTCGGCCAGGCCGCAGACGGCCTGGTAGTGGGGGTTCCCGGCGGGGTCGGCCACGGTGTTCTCATCCAGGTTGGCGGCGTAGATGGTCTTCTTCAGGGTCAGCAGGTCCGACTGGGCAATCAGGGCCGCCTCGTCCTCGGAGCAGGGGTAGGTCCGGGCCAGCTGGCCCTCGTTCAGATGGGCCAGGAGCCCCTGGAGGACCTCCGCCTCCCGGGCGGCCTTCTTGTCGCCGCTCTTCATGGCCTTCTGGGCCTTCTCCACGCGGCGCTCGACCATCTCGATGTCGGCCATGACCAGCTCGAGGTTGATGATGGCAATGTCCCGCAGGGGGTCGGTGGAGCCCTCCACGTGGGTGATGTTGGGGTTGTCAAAGCACCGGACCACGTGGACGATGGCGTCGGTGGAGCGGATGTTGGAGAGGAATTTGTTGCCCAGGCCCTCGCCCTTGGATGCGCCCTTGACCAGGCCGGCGATGTCCACGAACTCGATGACGGCGGGGGTGAACTTCTTGGGCTGATACTGGTCGCGGAGCCACTCCAGGCGCTTGTCGGGGACGGTGACCATGCCCACGTTGGGGTCGATGGTGCAGAAGGGATAGTTGGCCGCCTCGGCCCCGGCGTTGGTGATGGCGTTGAACAGGGTGGACTTGCCCACGTTGGGCAGCCCCACGATTCCTAGTTTCATTCTCTACAACTCCTTAAACGGCCGGGGCCCGCAGCGCAGCGCTGCCGCGGGCCGCCCGAACCGGTTCTGCATTGGCTGGACGCTGCCCTCCGGTGCGGAGAGGCGCCGTTACAACGGACAAATTGTACCACAAAACCTCCGGGTTCTCAAGAGCAACGGCCGCCGGCAGGAAGATTTTCCGATTTTTTCTATGCTGCGGCATAGCGAACGGTCATGTGCCGCTTTCAGCGACATGACCAGAACATCCAAGCGCGTGGGTCGGGACGGACCATAAGCGAAGCCCTTCCTGCGCCGCCTCTGTTTCGCGGTGCGTCTGCGGCGCATGAAGGGTTATGAGCCCGCGGGCAGAGGCCCTTGACAGCGTCCCCCGGAAGCCTTTATAATGATTATTAGGAATCTAACTCAGTAAGGAATCGTTTTTATGGAGACACGGAATACCATACAGCGCGCCCTGGTGCTGGAGGCTGTGCGTCGGTTTGCGGGCCACGGGACCGCCGAGGAACTCTATCAGGCGGTGGCGCAGCGCTATCCGCATATCAGTAAGGGGACGGTGTACCGCAATTTGCAGCGACTCTGCGAATTGGGGGAGATCCGCAGGGTGGAGGTCCCGGACGGTGCGGACCGATATGACCGGATTCTCGAGGACCACTATCACGTCCGGTGCGACGGGTGCGGCAGGGTATCCGATGTCGGGATGGCGTATCTGCCGCGTCTGGAGGAGGCGGTGGAGGACAGACACGGGTTTCTGCTGACGGGGCACACGCTTCTGTTCCGCGGCCTGTGTCCGGAGTGCCAGCGGAAGCGGGGGCGTTAGAATCCGACCTTCTCCCTGCGGGATAAGGTCCCGTGGGAAGAGGAGGAGCGGGGGAGTGAACGCGGCGCCGATGCCGGAGAAATAGCTGCGTTCCGAATTCGCCGACGCCGGGGGAACCCCCGGCGAGGGTTCCCCCGGACCCCCTCCTGCGCTGTTTGGGGCATAGCAGACCGCGCCCATGGGGCGCGGAGGGGGTTTCGCGGCGTGCGCGCCGCGACCGGGGGCGCCCCGGGGCCCCACGCGGCTGCTGCCGCGTGGGGAGAGGAGGGGCAAGGGAGTGAACGCAGTTTTCGCCGTCAGGCGGAAACGGAGTGGAACGGACTTTGCCCCGACGAGGACTCCTGCCACCTTTTGAAAAAGGTGGACGAAAACTTTTCATTACGCTGCCCGTCAGCGAAAAAAACGGGACTCCTGCAGGACTACCGTCCCGCGGGGAGAAGGGGGGAACGATAATGAAGTATGTATGTCAGGTCTGTGGGTACATTTACGACGAAGGAAAGGAGGGCATCCCGTTTGCGGACTTGCCGGGGGATTGGCGATGTCCCTGGTGTAAGGCCTCGAAGGACAATTTCCAGCCGGAGGCGGGCGGTCCCGCGCCCCGCCCGGTCGTGACTGCCGCGGCCCCCGCCCCGATCGGGGACGCCGGAAGCGCCATGCCGAAGGGGTGGTCCGCCGGGCAGCTGGCAGCCCTGTGTTCCAACCTTGCCCGGGGCTGCGAGAAGCAGTATAAGGGACGGGAGCAGGCCTGGTTCCAGGAGCTGGCCGACTATTTTGCGGCAAAGGCGCCCGCGGCCGCGGACGATTCCGTGGAGCGGCTGGCTGCGGAACTGCTGACGGACGTGGAGCAGTATCCCGCCGTCCGCAGGACGGCGGACGACGCGGGGGACCGGGGAGCCGCCAGAATCTGTGTCTGGGGCGAGAAGGTCACTCGGATGCTTGCTTCTCTGGTGCAGCGCTACCGGCAGGAGGGGGAGGCCATGCTGGAGGAGACGGACGTCTGGGTCTGCTCCGTGTGCGGCTTTGTGTACATCGGTGAAGCGCCTCCGGAGCGATGCCCGGTCTGCAAAGTGCCGGACTGGAAGTTCGACAAAATCGAGGGGAGGTCTGCGCAATGAAAAAGCTGGCCGTCCGCAATCTGCGGCTTTGTACGAAGGACTGCCTGTGCCTGTACGTCTGCCCGACCGGCGCGACAGACACGGAGGACAGCATCATCGACGAGACGAAGTGCATCGGCTGCGGCGACTGTGCCGCCGCCTGCCCCAGCGGGGCCATCAGCATGGTGCCGCAGGCCTATCCGCCGCAGCAGCCGAAGGCGGAGGCCGTGACCGCGGTGCTCCGCGCGCTGGCCCAGCGCAAGGCGGAGCAGGAACAGCTGGCGCTGCACCTGGCGGAGACTGCCGGGCGGGACGGTCTCTCCCGGCTGATGCGCGCCGCCGCCCGGTCGATGCGCCTGGTGGCGGAGGACATCCTGCGGGAGGCGGGCTTTATGCTTCCGCAGAGCGGCAATACCCACCGGCTGCTGGAGCAGCTGACGGCGGCGCCGCCGTCGCCGGAGTTCCCGCTGGAGGCCGCAAAGGCACTGCTGGCGGCGCTCCCCGACAACGACGCGCCGAGTACATGACGCCCGGCGAAAACGAAAGCCAAACAACCATGGGAAAGGCGCGCTGCCGAGCATCGGCAGCGCGCCTGTTTGCGTGGGGCGGGGTTCATCGCTCCTCGCGGAAATACGAGAGGCCCAGAGAGGCGGGGGGCTGGTTCTCCCGCTTCTTCCGGATGCTGATGAGAATCAGCACCACGATGGTGACCACGTAGGGGAGCATCCGGAACAGCTCCTGGGAGCTGCGGGTCAGGCCGTCGATGTACAGGTACAGCCACGTCAGCAGGCCGAACAGGTATGAGCCCCAGATGACGTTCAGCGGCTTCCAGGTGGCGAAGATGACCAGCGCCACGGCCAGCCAGCCCAGGGCCTCCAGGGCGGCGTCGTTGCCCCAGGTGCCCATGGTGTAGTCCATGGTGTAGTAGAGGCCGCCGAGGCCCGAGATGCCGGCGCCCAGGCAGGTGGACAGGTACTTGTACTTGGTGACGTTGATGCCGGCGGCGTCGGCCGTGGCGGGGTTTTCGCCCACGGCGCGGAGGTTCAGGCCGCGGCGGGTGCGGTTGAGGAAGAGGCTCATGGCAATGGCCAGCAGCACCGCCAGGTAGACCATGAAGCCCCGGCCCAGCAGCAGGTTCAGGACGGGCTGGCTGAAGGACAGGCTGGTCCGGTAGGCGCCGGAGGTCACGGCCACGGAGATCTGCCCCACGCCGCCGGCCATGGTGTTCAGCGCGCCGCCGAAGAAGTTGGCAACGCCGCCGCCGAAGGTGGTCAGGGCCAGACCGGTGACGTTCTGGTTGACCCGGAGGGTCGTCGTCAGGAAGCTGAACAGCAGGCCGCCCAGGGCCGCCGCCACGAAGGCGCAGACGAAGCTGAGCAGCAGACAGACGACCGGGTTGGGCGTCGGGGTGGAGATCTCATAGAGGAACGCGCTGGCCAGGCCGCCGATGCCGCCCAGGTACATGATGCCCGGGACGCCCAGATTCAGGTTGCCGGACTTCTCGGTGAGGATCTCGCCCAGGGCGCCGTAGAGGATGATGGTGCCGTAGGCAATGGCCGAGATGAAGAACTGGAGGTTGAGATTCATGACGGACCGACCTCCTTTCGTCTGCGGAAGACGACGCGGTAGTTGACGAAGAACTCACTGGCGATGATGCAGAAGAGAATGATGCCGGTGATGATGTTGGAAGCGAAGTCGTTGAGGTTGAACTGCGAGGCAATCTCCTTGGCGCCCTTCTCCAGGAAGACCAGCAGCAGGGAGATGAGCAGCATGACGAAGGTGTTGAACTTGGCCACCCAGGCCACGATGATGGCCGTGAAGCCGCGGCCGCCGGCGGTGGAGGTGGAGATGGTGTGGGACGAGCCGGCCACGGCGATGAACCCGGCCAGGCCGCACAGCGCGCCGGAGATGGCCATGGTGCGGACGATGACCTTGGACAGCTTGATGCCGGCGTAGCGGGCGGTGTTGGGGCTCTCGCCCAGGACGGCGATTTCGTAGCCCTGCTTGGTGTACCGGAGGTAGAGGAACATCCCCACGGTCAGGAGCAGCACGATGGCCACGTTGAGGGTGAAGCTGTTGCCGAAGATCTCCGGGAACCAGCCGGCCCGGGTCTGCTGGTTGATCTGGCCGACGGTGTTGGAACCGTAGGGGTTCTCCCACAGCGCCACGCAGTAGCTGGTCAGCTGGATGGCCACGTAGTTCATCATCAGGGTGAACAGCGTCTCGTTGGTGCCCCAGCGGGCCTTGCACAGGGCCGGCAGGATGCCCCAGACGGCGCCGGCAATCAGGCTGGCCACGGCCATGACGACGAGCATCAGCGGCGTGGACATCGAGTCGCCCAGGTAAATCATCAGGCCGGCCGTGGCGATGCCGCCCACGAGCATCTGCCCCTCGGCGCCGATGTTCCAGAAGCGCATCCGGAAGGCCGGCGCCAGGCCGATGCCGATGCACAGCAGCGTCATGGTGTCGCGGATGGTAATCCACGTCCGGCGGGAGGTGCCCATGGCGCCGTCGTACATGGACTTGTAGACGTCCAGGGGGTTCATCTTGGTGACGGCGTAGATGAAGAGGCCGCTGAGAATCAGCGCGAAGAGGACTGCAATCAGGCGGATGAGCCAGTTTTTCCAGAGGGCGATGCCGTCGCGCTTGACGATGCGCAGCGCCGGGTCGTGGTGGACGGCGGGCGTACTCATACGGCCTCCTCCTTTCTCAGGTTCGTCATCAGCAGGCCGACCTCTTCCTTGGTGGCGGTGCGGCCGTCCACGATGCCGTTGACGCGGCCGCCGCACAGCACGAGGATCCGGTCGCACAGCTCCAGCAGCACGTCCAGGTCCTCGCCGACGAAGACGACGGCGACGCCCTGCATCTTCTGCTCGGTGAGCAGGTTGTAGATGGTGTAGGAGGTGTTGATGTCCAGCCCGCGGACGGCGTAGGCCGTCATCAGCACCTTGGGGGACGAGGCAATCTCGCGGCCCACCAGGACCTTCTGGACGTTGCCGCCCGACAGGCGGCGCACCGGCGTGTTGACACCCGGCGTCACCACCTCCAGCTGCTCGATGACGTGTTCGGCCAGCTTCCGGGGCTCCCGGCGGTTGGCGAAGGCGGACTTGCCGCTGCGGTAGCTGCGGAGCATCATGTTGTCGGTCATGCCCATGGCGCCCACCAGGCCCATGCCCAGCCGGTCCTCAGGCACGAAGGACAGCGCCACGCCGGCCTCCTGGATGTCCAGGGGGTTCATGCCCACCAGCTCCGTGGCGCTGCCGCCGTCGCCGTCGGGGTAGTAGCGGATGGAGCCGGTCTCCACCCGCTGCAATCCGGCGATGGCCTCCAGCAGCTCCTTCTGGCCGCAGCCGGAGATGCCGGCGATGCCGAGAATCTCGCCGCCGTAGACGTCGAAGCTGGCGTCGTCCAGGGCCTTGACGCCGTAGACGTTCCGGACCGTCAGGTTCCGGATTTCCAGCCGGCGGACCCGCTCCTTGGGCTCGGGGCGGTTGATGTTCAGGGCCACGGCCCGGCCGACCATCATGTCGGTCAGCTTCTGCGGGTCGGTCTCGGCGGTGACGACGTCCCCGATGAACTCGCCCTTGCGCAGCACGGCGACCCGGTCGGAAATCTCCATCACCTCGTGGAGCTTGTGGGTGATGATGACGATGGCGTTGCCCGCGGCTTTCATGTTGCGCAGCACGGCGAAGAGCCGCGTGGTCTCCTGCGGGGTCAGAACGGCAGTGGGTTCGTCCAAAATCAGGATGTTGGCGCCCCGGTAGAGGACCTTGACGATTTCGACCGTCTGTTTTTCGGAGACGGACATGTCGTAGACCTTCTTGTCGGGATCCACCGCGAAGCCGTACTGGTCGCAGATGGCGCGGATCCGGTCGGCGGCGGCCTTCAGGTTCAGCCGGCCCTTCTCCCGGAGGCCCAGGACGATGTTCTCCGTGGCGGTCAGCACGTCCACCAGCTTGAAGTGCTGGTGAATCATGCCGATGCCCAAATCGAAGGCATCCTTGGGCGAGCGGATGGAGACGGGGTTCCCGTCCACAAAGATCTCGCCCGCATCGGGGTAGTAGATGCCCGAAAGCATGTTCATCAGCGTGGTTTTTCCGCTGCCGTTCTCACCCAGCAGGGACAGGATTTCACCGCGGCGGATGTCCAGGTCCACATTGTGGTTGGCCACCACCGCGCCGAAGGTCTTCGTGACGCCCCGCATGGCGACGGCGTTGACGATTGCCAAGAAAATCACCCTTTCTCTGGGAGCCGTGTCTGCTTGGCAGGGCACGGCATTTTCAGCTGGAAATGGGGGGCTTTCGCCCCCCATTTGGGCCTGCGCAATTAGTTCAGCTCGGTGATGCCGTCAATCCGCAGGGAGAAGTACGGCGCAGCGCGCAGCACCGACTCGGCGAAGTAGCCGTCCACAATGGCCTCGCCGGTGTCGTTGACGAAGTCGCCGTCGCTGTCCAGGCCGAAGGCCTGGGTCACGTGGCCCTCGTCGTCCACCTGGTAGGAGCCGTCGGCGGCGGGCTGGCAGGTGAAGGTGCTGGTGTCAAAGATGTGCAGGGAGCCGTCGGCCAGGCCGGCCCAGGCGGCGTCCACGGCCTCCTGGGTGCCCTCGGCGCAGCTGGAGCCCAGGGCCGAGATGGTCTGGGCGCCGTCGGCGTAGCCGCAGGCGAAGTCGGTGGGGATCTCCTCACCGGCCAGGAAGGTCTCCAGGGTGTGCTGGTAGAGGACCGACCAGACGTTCTGGGACGAGGTCAGGGCGGCGTCGGGGGCCACGGAGAGCATATCGATGTTGTAGCCGATGCTGTACACCTCGCTGCCGGCCTCATGGGCGGCCTGGACGGCGGAGGGCGCGCCGGTGGAGTCGGCGTGCTGGCCGATGATGACGCAGCCGTTGGCCATCAGGGCGTTGGCGGTCTCGCCCTCCTTCACCTGGTCGTACCAGGAGTTGGTGTACTGGACCTCCATGTACGCCTCAGGGACGATGGACTGGATGCCCAGCAGGAAGGCGGTGTAGCCGGAGACCACTTCGGCGTAGGGGTACGCGCCCACGTAGCCAATCTTGGGGTCGGTGACGGCGCCGCTCTCCATCAGCTCCTGGAGCTTCATGCCGGCGACGATGCCGGAGACGTAGCGGGACTCATAGGTATAGGGGAAGATGTTCTTGAGGTTGGGCAGGCCCGAGGTGGCGGCGGTGTCGCCGGTGCAGGCCACGAAAATGGTGTCGGGGAACTCGGCGGCCGCCTGCTGCATGTGGGACTGGTGGCCGTAGGAGTCGGAGAAGATGATGTCGCAGCCGGAGTCGGCCAGGTTGGCGGCCTCGTCGTAGCAGGTCTCATCCTCGGGGACGTTGTAGCGGAAGGTGACGTTCTCGATGGGGATGCCCAGGGCCTCGCAGGCGGCGGTGATGCCCTCGATGTGGGCCATGTCGTAGCCGGAGTTCTCATCGTGGACCAAGATGGCGCCGATGGAGATGCTCTCCGGCGTGAGGCCGCTGTCGGCGGTGTCACCGGTGTCGGCCGTATCGCCGGTGTCGGCGGTGTCACCGGTGTCGGTCGTGCTGCCGGTGTCCGTGGCGGTGTCGGTGGACGTGTCGGTCCCGCTGCTGCAGGCTGCCAGGCCGAGAACCAGGGTCAGAGCCAGCAGCAGGGCAAGAAGTTTTTTCATGCTGTATTCCTCCTGTTTTGAATTCGGTATCGGGCGTCCGCCCGGGCAGGAAGCGCACACGGGGAAATGCGCTTAACTGACACTCTCATTTTACAGGAATTTTCCGAGGGTTACAATACGCTTTCGAAAAAAAAGATGGTTTTGTGCAGAGTACACCACCGGATCCACGGAGAGCGGCGAAAATTCTGACAGAATTTCAGAGTTTTCAGAAAATTTGTCAGACGCGGGGCGGTCGGCGGGGCGGCGAAAAACAGCCCTCCGCGCCGGGCGAAGGGCTGTCTTCCGGCCGGCGGCCGGCCGCGTCAGCGGCGGGAGGCCTCCAGCAGGGCCTTGGCCTTCCGGGCCACGACAATCTCCTCGTTGGTGTCCACGACGAAGATCCGCACGGGGCTGCCGGGGACCGAGATGTCGTCGCCGCCCGCGGCGGCCTCGTTTTTCGCCTCGTCCAGGTGGATCCCCAGGCACGCCAGGCCCCGGAGCGCGCCGGCCCGGACGGACTTCCCGTTGCGGCCGATGCCGCCGCCGAAGACCACGGCGTCCAGGCCGCCCATGGCTGCGGCGTAGGCCCCCAGGTACTTTTTAATCTGGTAGCAGTAGCTCTCCAGGGCGTTGCGGCAGTCCTCGTTGCCGGCGGCCGCAGCGGCCTCCACGTCCCGCAGGTCCCCGGAGAGGCCGCCGGACATGCCCAGGAAGCCGCTCTTGGTCTGGAGTATGGCCTTGACCTCCGGGAGGGTCATGCCGCAGGCCTCCACCAGGTGGAAAATCACGTAGGGGTCCATGTCGCCGATGCGGTTGTTGTGCATGACGCCGCACTGGAGGCCTATCCCCAGGTTGGTGTCCACGCTCCGGCCGTTCTCCACGGCGCAGATGGAGCTGCTGCCGCCCAGGTGGCAGCAGATGAGCTTCAGGTCCTGCCGGCCCATCCGCTCGGCGGCCCAGGTGGAGAGGTACTCCAGCGAGGCCCCGTGGAAGCCGTAGCGGCGGATGGCCTCCTTCCGCCCCAGCTCGGCCGGAATCGGGTAGAGGTAGGCCTTGGGGGGCAGGGTCTGGTGGAAGGCCGTCTCAAAGGCGCCAATCAGGGGCGTGTCGGGCAGCAGCTCCCGGAACTGGCGGATGGCCGCGATGTACGGCGGGTTGTGGGCCGGGGCCACGGTGTTGAAGGCGGCCATGGCCTCCAGCACGTCCTCGGTCAGGTATTGGACGCCGGAGACGCCCTTGGCGTGGACCACCTTGAAGCCGACGCAGCCCAGGTCCTCCAGCCGCTCCAGGACCCCGTCCAGCAGGGCCTCGAGCATCCGGGAGATGGCCTCGCGGTGGGTGGGGAAGGCGGCCGGCTCGCGGCCCTCCGCGCCGGTGCGGCGGTTTTTCCAGTAGAACTCGCCGCGGCCTGCGCCGACCCGCTCGGCTCCGCCGGAGGCCAGGACCGCCTCGCCGGCGTCCATGTCGAAGAGCTGGTACTTGAGGGACGTGCTGCCCACGTTGCAAATCAGTAGTTTCATGCGATACTCCCTTCCGGTGTTGTCTGACCCCGCCGGGCCGGCAGGGATACGGGAACGCGGTTCGGATAGTCGCAGTATACCAAAAAAGGCGGCCGGGCACAAGCCCGGCCGCACACGTTTGCGGCTCAGCCGCCGGCGGAAACCACCGTACAGGCGGCCTCCAGCAGGGTCCCGTCGGATTCCAGCCCGGACGTCTCCGCCGCGCCGTCCACGGCGACCGTCACCGCCGCCAGGTCCAGCCGGCTGCCGGCGTCCCGCCAGACGGTGAGGGCCTCCGGCGCGGATTCCAGCGTCCGCTCCACGGTGACGGTGACGGTCTCCCCGGCCGCCAGCTCCACGGAGAATTCCGTCCAGCGGAGCCGGAGCGTCCCGGCGTCCGCTTCCGCCGCTTCGCCGGATTCCTCCAGCCAGGCCGCCCAGTCGCCGTTGGACTGGCTGGTCGAAACCGCCGCGCCGTCCACCAGAACGGCGGCCGGGGGCGCCTCCGGCGCCAGGAGCTCCGGGTACCGGAAGACAACCGTCCGCGCCTCGCCGGCGTTCGTCACCCGGTAGGTGTCCGTCACCCGGACGCCGTCCGGATCCGCCAGCGACAGCGCCACCGTCCGCTCGGCCGTCAGGCCGTCCGCGTCGGCGGTCAGCGGCAGCACGTAGCCCGCGGCCGCCGCCTCGGTTTCCTGCGCCGCCGATTCCGCAGCCCCGTCTGTGGGGGGCTCACCGGGGGAGGCCGAGCTGTCCCCGGCGTCCGCCGTCCCGCCGGTCTCGCCGCCGTCGGCCGCGTCGGTTGTTGTGCTGTTCTGGCCCGTCGAGCCGGTAGTGTCCGACCCGGCCGTGTCGGCCGTATCGGCGGCCATATCCACGGAGGCGGCGGTGTCGCTGCTGGAACAGCCCCGGAACAGCACCGTCAGGGACGAGAAGCCCAGCCCGACCACCAGCACCAGGCAGGCGGCCAGGGGCAGCCACCGCCGCCAGGGCGTCGCCGTCCGGCGGGCGTCGGCGGCCTCCTCCACCAGGCGGTCGTCCACCAGGCCGATGGCCTCGAAGAGATGCTCGCATCGCTTGTTCACAGGGCCACCCCCTCCTCCTCCAGAACGCGGCGCAGCTTCTCCCGCAGGCGGAAGAGGCCGGACTTGACCGTCCCCTCGCGCATGGCAAACCGCCGGGCCAGGGCGTCAATCCCGTCGCCGTACCAGTACCGCCGGAGAAACAGCTGCCGCTGGAGCGGCGGCAGGCCCTCCAGGAAGCGGCTGATGACGGCGGCGGTCTCCCGGGCGTCGAACGCGCCCTCGACGCTCTCGCCGGCGGGGAGGCACTGGCCCAGCTCGTCCAGGAGCACCTCCAGGCTGCCGCCGCCGCGCTTCTGGGCCCGGGCGGCCCGGTAGCGGTCCAGGCTCAGGTTCCGGGTGATGCGACCCAGAAAGGCCCGCAGGGGCGACGGCCGGGCCGGCGGAATGGCGTTCCAGGCCCGGAGCCAGGTGTCGTTGACGCACTCCTCGGCGTCCTCCCGGGCGCTGAGGATGTTGCTGGCGATGGTCAGGCAGAAGGCGCCGTACTTCCGCTCGCTCTCCAGCAGGGCGCGCTCGCTGCGCGCCCAGTACAGGTCGATGATGGCCGTGTCCTCCACGGTCGCTCCCTCCCTTCGATGATGGTTCTCTGCCCTCTATCACGGAAAATCCCCGGCGGGGTTCCGCCGGGGATGCAGCGTGTCGAGGAACTCGACGCGCTGCGTCAGGTCAGCGGGACCACGGAGCCGCTGAAGTTCTCCTCGATGAAGGTCCGGACCTGCTCCGAGGACAGGGCCTCCACCAGGGCCTGGACCCGCTCGTCCTCCTCGTTGCCCTCCTTGACCACCAGGACGTTGGCGTAGGTCTGGGCGGCGTCGGAGGCGGCGTCCTCGGACGCCAGGGCGTCGGTGGCCGGGTTCAGGCCGGCCTGGAGGGCGTAGTTGGAGTTGATGACGTTCAAATCAAACTGGTCCACGGTGTTGGGAATCATCGCGGCCTCCAGCTCGGTGAACTCCAGGTTCTTGGGGTTGGAGACGATGTCGTTGGGCGTGGCGTTGAGGCCGGCGGCCGGGTCCAGCTCGATGAGCCCCTGGGCCTCCAGGAGCAGCAGGGCGCGGCCCTCGTTCGTCACGTCGTTGGGCACGGCGACGGTGCCGCCGTCGGGCAGGGCGTCGATGCTGTCCACGCGGCCCGGGTAGATGCCCATGGGCTCATAGTGGACGGCGGCCACGCTGACCAGGTGGGTACCCCGCTCGGCGTTGAAGTTGTCCAGGTACGCCTGGTGCTGGAAGTAGTTGGCGTCGTCCTCGCCCTCCTCCACGGCGGTGTTGGGGACGATGTAGTCGCCGTACTCCACAATCTCCAGGGTGATGCCCTGATCCTCCAGGATGGGCACGCACTCCCGCAGGATCACGGCGTGGGGCGTGGCCGACGCGCCGACCCGCAGCGTCGAGCTGTCGGCGCTGTCGCCGCCGCAGGCGGTCAGGGCGGCCGTCAGGGTCAGGACCGAGAGGGCCAGGGCAAAAAACTTTTTCATGGGAAACTCCTCCTTCTGTTGGTCAGCGCAGCCGCTTGTCGAGCTTTCTCGCAAGCCAGCTGAAAACCGTCTGAATAATCTGGACGATGACCACTATCAGCACCACCGTCGTCCAGAGCATACTGGGCACGTCCCGCTGGTAGCCGTAGCGCAGGGCCAGGTCGCCCAGGCCGCCGGAGCCGACGGCGCCGGCGATGGCCGTGTAGGCCAGGATGGTGATAATCGAGATGGACGCGCCGAGAATCAGCGACGGCTTGGCCTCGGGCAGATAGACCTTCCAGACAATCTGCCAGGGGGTCGCGCCCATGGACTGGGCCGCCTCCACCACGCCGGCGTCCACCTCGGTGAGGGAGGTCTCCACCATCCGGGCGATGAACGGCGCGGCCGACACCACCAGGGGCACGATGGCGCCCCGGACGCCGATTTTCGTGCCGACAATCAGCTCCGTGAAGCCCATGATGGCCACCATGAGAATCAGGAACGGGATGGACCGGCCGATGTTGATAATCCACCCGATGATGCGGTTCACCCAGCGGTTGGGCGTGATGCCGTCGGGGCGGGTGACCACCAGCAGCACCCCCAGGGGCAGGCCCAGCAGGTAGGCAAAGACGGTGGAGACGCCCACCATGACGCCGGTGTCGGCCAGGCCGTCCAGGAGAATGTCGCCGTACTGGGCCCAGAAGCCGGAAATTGCCTCCATCATTTCTGGGGCACCTCCTCCACGGTGAGATTGGGCTGGGACTGGAGATACTTCACGGCCCGGGCGGCCTCCGCCGGGTCCTCGGGCAGCCCCAGGAGCATGGTGCCGAAGGCCTTGCCGTCAATGTCCCGGGTGTCGGCCCCGAGGATGTTCACCTTGACGCCGCAGTCCATGACCAGCGAGGCAATCAGCGGCTCGTAGGAGGAGCCGCCGGTGAAGGCAATCCGCACCACTCGGGAGGCCATCAGCTCGTCGAGCCGGACCCCGTCGGGATAGACCAGCTGGCGGCCGATTTCCGTCCGGGGATTGGTGAAGATGTCCTCCACCCGGCCCTGCTCGGCCACGACGCCGCCGCTGAGGATGGCGACGCTGTGGCAAATCCGCTCCACCACCTTCATCTCGTGGGTGATGATGACGACCGTGACGCCCAGCTTCCGGTTCAGCTCCTTGAGCAGCTCCAGGATGGACAGCGTCGTCGTGGGGTCCAGGGCCGAGGTGGCCTCGTCGCACAGCAGCACCGCCGGGTCCGTGGCCAGGGCGCGGGCGATGGCCACCCGCTGCTTCTGCCCGCCGGACAGCTGGGCCGGGTAGGCGTCGGCTCGGTCCCCCAGGCCCACGGTCTCCAGCAGCTGCCGGCCCTTCTTCCGGGCCTCGTCCCGGGAGACGCCCACCAGCTCCAGGGGGAACGTGACGTTGTCCAGCGCCGTCCGCTGCATCAGCAGGTTGAAGCTCTGGAAAATCATGCCGATGGACCGCCGGGCCTGGCGCAGCTCCTGCTTGCGCAGGGCGGTCAGCTCCCGGCCGTCCACGATGACCCGGCCCTCCGTGGGCCGCTCCAGCAGGTTCATGCACCGGACCAGGGTGCTCTTGCCGGCCCCGGACAGGCCGATGATGCCGAAAATTTCGCCCCGCTCCACCGTCAAGGACACGTGCTCCAGGGCGTGGACGGCTCCGCCGCCGGCGCCGAAGGTCTTGGACACGTCCTGAATTTCAATAATCGGTTGGCCCAAGGCGCTCCCTCCTTTCTTCTCCTCACCACAAAAAAACGCCCCTGATGCGCAACATCAAGGACGACAGAACCTCCATCGTGGTACCACCTTGCTTCGCCGGCGCCTCGCGGCGGCGGCCTTGGGACGTACTAGCATACGTCTGCGCGATGACGGGCGCACCCGTCGCAGCCTGTGCCCTTGCGGGCAGTCGGTGCGCGGCTCCGGGACCATGTTCGGCGCGGCTCCCGTGCCCCCTCTCACCTGGCGGGGCTCTCTTGGACGGGTCCTCCGGGCGTACTCTTCCCTTCACGGCCTTTGAGGTATCCAGTTTTCACTGCCTATCAGTATACCGTCCCGCCGCCGCCGCGTCAACCCCTTTTTTCGCCGCGGACGGAGTTTTTTCCTTGTGCAGCTTTTCCGAGGGCCGCCGGCCGCGGGGCGGCGGTTCTGCGGCAGAATCCACAAACTTTTCCGGGCGGCCGCCGGACCCCATTGACAACCGGCCCGCGGCGGGCTACAATAGGCCCAAGTTCACATCGCCCAAATGCGCTGAAGGAATTATGTGCGGTCGGGACGCTCCAGAGAGCCGGCGGATGGTGCAAGCCGGTGCCGAACACCTGTCACAGTCTCATTCCCGAGCAGGACGCCTGAACCTCCAGTAAGGCGCCCCGGCTGCCCCGTTACCATGGCTGAAGGCTTGATGGAGCCTTAAAACTTGAGTGGCTGCGTGGATTCCGGCGCAGCAATCAGGGTGGTACCGCGAATTGCACGATTCGTCCCTGAGGTCTATGTAAGGCCTCGGGGCTTTTTTATTTCCATCCCCCGGGCCGCTTCCGACATTCTTTTTGAAAAGGAGAGACGCACCATGCGCAAAGTAACCGTTTCCGACATGAGCTTGAAATTCGCCTCGGCCAAGGCCGACCAGGCCCTGGGCTTCCGGGAGAAGCTGGAGATTGCCAAGCAGCTGGACAAGGCCCGGGTCGATTCCATCGTCACCGCGCCCATCCAGGGGGACAAGGCCGACGCGCTGCTGGTGAAGTCCATCGCCTCGGCGGTGCAGTCCAGCGCCGTGTGCGTGCCGGTGGCCCTGAGCGAGGAGGGCGTCGCCGCCGCCTGGGAGGCCGTCAAGGACGCGGCCCGTCCCCGGCTCCAGGTGGCCGTGCCCATGAGCGTGGTGCAGATGGAGTACGTCTGTCACAAGAAGCCGCCGATGATTCTCTCGATGATTTCCATCCTGGTGGCCGCCTGCAAGAAGGTCTGCCCCGACGTGGAGTTCTGCGCCGACGACGCCACTCGGGCCGACGGGGACTTCCTCCGCCAGGCGGTGGCCGCGGCCATCGAGGCCGGCGCCACCACCGTGACCGTCTGCGACGACGCCGGCACGATGCTGCCCCAGGAGTTCGGCCGGTTCCTGAAGGACCTGATGGACGGCGTGCCGGCCATGGCCGGCGTCACCGTGGGCGTCCGCTGCGCCGACGATTTGGGCATGGCCATGGCCTGCGCCGCGGCGGCCATCGAGGCCGGGGCCGGAGAAATCAAGGCCAGCTCCGTGGCGGAGAACTTCCCCACGGTCGAGGACGTGGCCCAGCTGATTCGCCTGCGGGGCGGCGACCTGAGCATCCGCAGCGAGCTGAACATCACCGAGCTCCAGCGGTGCATGAAGCAGGTCCGGTGGATTGCCCACTCCAAGAAGAGCAAGACCTCGCCCTTCGACGCCGGCGTCCAGGACGGGGAGGGGAGCGTCAGCCTGTTCCTCAACAGCTTTGACGACATCACCGCCGTCTCCAAGGCCGTGAGGAAGCTGGGCTACGACCTGAGCGAGGAGGACCTGGCACGGGTCTTCGAGGAGTTCGCCCGCATCGCCCAGCAGAAGACCGTGGGCGCCCGGGAGCTGGACGCCATCGTGGCCAGCGTGGCCCTCCAGGTGCCGGCCACGTACCGGCTGGTCAGCTACGTCATCAACTGCGGCAACGTCATCTCCGCCTCGGCCCACCTGCGGCTGGAGAAGGACGGCAAGACCCTGGACGAGATCTGCGTGGGCGACGGCCCGGTGGACGCGGCGTTCCTGGCCATCGAGCAGATTGTCGGCCACCACTACGAGCTGGACGACTTCCAGATCCAGACCGTCACCGAGGGCCGCGAGGCCATGGGCTCGGCCCTGGTGAAGCTC
>CAJFNZ010000125.1 GCA_904395905.1 uncultured Oscillospiraceae bacterium
CTCAGCCACAGCAACAGCGCAGGCCACGGTCATGCCGACCATGGGGTTGTTGCCGGCGCCCAGGAAGCCCATCATTTCCACGTGGGCAGGCACGGAAGAGGAACCGGCGAACTGGGCGTCGGAGTGCATCCGACCCATGGTGTCGGTCATGCCGTAGGAAGCGGGGCCGGCGGCCATGTTGTCGGGATGGAGCGTACGGCCGGTGCCGCCGCCGGAGGCGACGGAGAAGTACTTCTTGCCCTGCTCGATGCACTCCTTCTTGTAGGTGCCGGCCACGGGATGCTGGAACCGGGTGGGGTTGGTGGAGTTGCCGGTGATGGACACATCCACGCCCTCCAGGTGCATGATGGCCACGCCCTCGCGGACGTCGTCAGCGCCGTAGCAGCGCACGTCGGCACGCTCGGTCTCGGAGTAGCGGATCTCGCGGACGATGTTGACCTTGCCGGTGGCATAGTCGAACTGGGTCTGGACGTAGGTAAAGCCGTTGATACGGGAAATGATCTGAGCAGCATCCTTGCCTAGGCCGTTCAGAATGACGCGCAGGGGCTCTTTACGGGCCTTATTGGCGTTCTTAACGATACCGATGGCGCCCTCAGCAGCAGCGAAGGACTCATGACCAGCCAGGAAGGCAAAGCACTTGGACTCGTCGCTCAGCAGCATGGCGCCCAGGTTGCCGTGGCCAATACCAACCTTGCGGTCCTCAGCAACGGAGCCGTCGATGCAGAAAGCCTGCAGGCCCTCACCGATGGCTTTGGCAGCCTCAGCAGCAGTCTTGACACCCTTCTTCAGAGCGATAGCAGATCCCATGCAGTAAGCCCAGGCGGCGTTTTCAAAGCAGATGGGCTGAATGCCCTTAACAATCTCGTAGGGATCGAAGCCCTTCTCCTGGCAAATGGCGCGGCACTCCTCGATATCCTTGATACCGTAGTTGGCGAGGACACCGTTGATCTTATTGATTCTTCTCTCGTAGCTTTCAAACAGAGCCATTTTCGTTGTCCTCCCCTCTTATTCGTGACGCGGATCGATGTACTTGGCAGCGTTCTCAAACTGACCATAGTGGCCCTTAGCCTTCTCCATGGCCTCGTTGGCATCCATACCGCCCTTGATAGCGTCCATCATCTTGCCCAGGTTGATGAACTCATAGCCGATAATCTCGTCGTCCTTGTTCAGCGCGACGCGGGTGCAGTAGCCCTCGGCCATCTCCAGGTAGCGGGGGCCCTTCTCCTTCGTGGCGAACATGGTGCCCACCTGGGACCGCAGGCCCTTGCCCAGGTCCTCCAGAGAGGCGCCGACGGCCAGGCCGTCCTCGGAGAAGGCCGACTGGGTGCGGCCGTAGACAATCTGCAGAAACAGCTCCCGCATGGCGGTGTTGATGGCGTCGCAGACCAGGTCGGTGTTCAGGGCCTCGAGGATGGTCTTGCCGATGAGGATCTCCGAAGCCATGGCCGCCGAGTGGGTCATGCCGGAGCAGCCCAGGGTCTCCACCAGGGCCTCCTCGATGATGCCGTTCTTGACGTTGAGGGTCAGCTTACATGCGCCCTGCTGCGGAGCGCACCAGCCCACGCCGTGGGTAAAGCCGCTGATGTCCTCAATCTGCTTCGCCTGGACCCACTTGCCCTCCTCGGGAATGGGCGCCGGACCATGGTACGCGCCCTTGGCGACGGGGCACATATGCTGGACTTCTGCCGAGTAAATCATGGTAATCTTCCTTTCAGTCGTATTGACGCATGGGAAGGCCTGTCCCACCAGGCCCCAACGCAGTTCCAAACGGAAGCGGAACATTGTATTCCATGCTAATTATACCGGCGGCCCGGGGGGATGTCAAGCCGACGGGGGAAAAACCTATTTGGTGCCGAAAATCCGGTCGCCGGCATCCCCCAGGCCCGGGACGATATAGGCGTGGTCGTTGAGCCCCTGGTCCACGGCCGCCACATAGATGTCCACATCGGGATGGTCCCGCTGGACGACCGCCACCCCCTCGGGCGCGGCGAGGATGTCCATCAGGGTAATCTGCCGGCAGCCGGCCTTCTTCAAAAAGGCGATGGCCGCCGAAGCGCTGCCGCCGGTGGCCAGCATCGGGTCCACCAGAAACACCTGCCGCTGGGCGATGTCCGCCGGCAGTTTGCAGTAGTATTCCACCGGCTCGTGGGTCTCCGGATCCCGGTAGAGGCCGATGTGGCCCACCTTGGCCGAGGGAATCAGGTCAATCATCCGGTCCACCATGCCCAGCCCCGCCCGGAGGATGGGGACAATGGCCAGCTTCTTGCCCGCCAGGACCCGGACCTTGGCCTTGGCCACCGGCGTCTGCACCTCCCGCTCCTCGGTGGGCAGGTTCCGGGTGGCCTCATAGCACATGAGGGCCGCAATCTCCCCGACAATCTCCCGGAACTCCTTGACGCCGGTCTGCGCATCCCGAAGGATGGCCAGCTTGTGCTGAATCAGCGGATGCTCCAAAACGTGTACCGTACCCATTTCATGCTTCTCCTCTCGTAAGTCGTTCCAGCCGTTCCCGTTCCGCCTGGCTCAGGCGCAGATACGTGGGGACCAGGGCGGCCCCGTCGGGGCGTTCGCCGGCCTGCAGCCGCGCCCAGGCAGCCAGGCCCACGCCGGCGGCCCGCTGGAGCCGCCGATGCTCCGGCAGCAGCGTCAAATCCCCCAGCACAGGGCCCAGGGCCTCGTGGCAGAGGCAGGCCCCGTCGCCGCAGAGGGTCTTCGGCCCCGGCAGGGCCGCCAGCCGCTCCCCCAGCTCCGCGACCGCCAGGGCGCTGTCCTCCAGGAGCCGCCGGGGGACGCCGCCCTCCATCTGAAAGGCCGCGGCATAGACCTGGCTCCGGCGGGCGTCCATGGCGGCGACCAGGATGCCGTCCGTCAGGCCGGCCCCCCAGGCCATCGCCTCCAGGGTCGAAACGCCGCAGCAGGGGAGCTCCCGGGCCCAGGCGAAGCCCTTGGCCGCCGCCACGCCGATGCGCACCCCGGTGAAGCTGCCCGGCCCCGACGCCACCGCCACCGCGTCCACCGACGCCGCCGGCCACTGGCAGCTGCCCAGGAGCCCCTCGGCCATGGCCAGCACCGTGCGGCTGTGGGTCAGGCCGCTGTTCTGATAGGCCTCGGCCACCAGGCGGCCGTCCTCCAAAAGCGCCGCCGAGGCGGCCTTGGCGGAGGTCTCAAAGGCCAAGATCCGCAAACCGCTCCCCTCCCTCAATGGTGATGCGCCGCCCGTCCTCGTCGGCCGGGTCCCGGTCGATGCGCACCCGGACGGCGCCGTCCAGGGCCTCCTCCACGTGTTCGATCCACTCCACGGCGCACACGCCGCCCCGGTCCAGGTAGTCCTCCCAGCCGATGTCGAACAGCTCCTCGGCCGAGGACAGGCGGTACATATCGAAGTGGAACAGGGGCAGGCGGCCGCTCAGGTACTCGTTGACGATGGTATACGTGGGGCTGGTGACCGGCTCCGACACGCCCAGCCCGGCGGCCAGGCCCCGGGTGAACGCCGTCTTCCCGGCCCCCAGGCCGCCGAAATAGGCCACGACGTCTCCCGGTTCCAGCCGCCGGGCCAGGGCCGCCCCCAGCGCCTCGGTCTCCTCCGGGGAATGGGTCGCGTACTCCATGGCCGCGCCTCCCCTCCTGCAAAATTCAAGCTATTTTACCACAGGTTTCCCGGAATTGCAAAGGAAAATCCCCCGCCGCAGCCAAAGCAAACGCCCGAGGGGAACCCCCTCGGGCGGCGATCTTCGATTATTCGCTCCGCATCAGGCCCACACAGTCGTAGTAGGGCTTGGCGGCAATCTTCTCCCGCTGGGCCTTGAACGGGTCGTGGGCCAGGGTGATGACCGCGTAGTCGCACCGGTCCATGGCCTCCTCCAGGCTGTAATTGGGGAAGCCGGCCACGTCTCCGGCGATGAACGGTTCGCAGGCCAGCACCTGATAGCCCCGCTCCCGGAGCAGCCGCGCCAGATGGACCGACGGGCTCTCCCGGGTGTCGTCGATGTTGGCCTTGAAGCTCATGCCCAGGACGGCCACCTTCGCCCCCGGCGCCACGTCCCGGCCAATCCGGTCGGCCACCCACTGGGGCTTCGTGTCGTTGACCACCCGCGCCTGGTAGATGAGGGGCGTGATGTCCTCAAACTTCTCGTGGATGAACCACGGGTCCACGGCGATGCAGTGGCCGCCCACCCCCACGCCCGGCTGGTGGACGTTGACCCGGGGATGGCAGTTGGCCAGCTCAATCAGCTGGAACACGTCGATGCCCAGCCGGTCGCAGACCTTGCTCAGCTCGTTGGCATAGGCGATGTTGATGTCCCGGAAGGTGTTCTCCGTCAGCTTGCACATCTCGGCCGTCAAATCGTCGGTCAGGCGGATGGTCCCCTTGGTGACCACCTTTTCGTAGATCTCCTTGGCGTACCGGGCGGCCTCGGGGCGGGTGGCGCCGATAATCCGGTCGTTCTCCCGCAGCTCCAGCAGCATCCGCCCGGGGATAATCCGCTCGGGACAGTGGGCCGTCATGAACTCCCCGGCGCTCAGGCCGCTCTCCTCGGCGACGATGGACTCCACCAGCCGGGTGGAATAGGGCGGCGACGTGGACTCCAGCACGCAGAGGTTCCCGGCCCGCAGGACGCCGCCGACGCTCCGGGCGGCCGACTCCACGTAGGCCATGTCGGACACCCGCTTGCCCTCGGGCGTGTCCCGGTAGGGGGTCTGGACGGCGATGATGAACACGTCCGCCGGCTCGGCCTCGGTTGTGAAGTGGAGGCGCCCCGTGGCCATGGCCTCGTCCATGGCCGCCTGGAGGCCCGGCTCCACGATATGGATTTTCCCCTGGTTCAGGGTATCCACCACCGCCGGCTGGATGTCGAAGCCGCAGACCGTGTAGCCGGCCAGGGTGAAGGTGATGGCAGTGGGCAGGCCGATGTAGCCGCAGCCCATGATTTCAATCTTCTTCATTGGTGACGCCCTTTCCGAATAATAGGCATAGTACCGCTGCACGCCATCGCCCGGTTGCAGCGATGGCGTGTCCGTCGGCATCCGTCCGTTTGCACCGCAAAGGGACGCCACGCCCGGCGCGCCGCCCCACCGGGCGGCGCGTCTATTATATCACATTACAGGCGGGCAAGCAATTCCTCTTTGCAATTTGTTTTCTCCCACGGGAGATCCAGGTCCGTGCGGCCGAAGTGGCCGTAGGCGGCCACCTGCCGGTAGATGGGCCGGCGCAGCTCCAGCGTCCGGATGATGGACGCCGGGCGCAGGTCGAAGCAGTCGCGCACCAGCTCCGAGAGCCGCTCGTCGGCGACCTTGCCGGTGCCGTAGGTGTCCACCAGCACCGAGACCGGCTGGGCCACGCCGATGGCGTAGGCCAGCTCAATCTGGCACTTCTTCGCCAGGCCCGCGGCCACCAGGTTCTTGGCGATGTACCGGGCCATATAGGCCGCGCTCCGGTCCACCTTGGTGGGATCCTTGCCCGAGAAGGCGCCGCCGCCGTGGGCCGCGTAGCCGCCGTAGGTGTCCACGATGATTTTCCGGCCCGTCAGGCCGCTGTCGCCCACGGGGCCGCCGATGACGAACCGCCCGGTGGGGTTCACCAGGAAGCGGGTCTGGCCGTCGAGCAGGTGCGCGGGGATGGTCGGGCGGATAATCTCCTCCACCACGGCCTCGCGCAGGTCGCCGATGGCGATGTCGGGGCTGTGCTGGGTGGAGATGACCACGGTGTCCACCCGCTCCACCCGGCCGTCCTCGCCGTACTGGACCGACACCTGGCTCTTGCCGTCGGGCCGGAGCCAGTCCAGGGCGCCGCTCTTGCGCTTCTCGGCCAGCTTCCGGGAGAGCTGGTGGGCCAGGGCGATGGGGGCGGGCATCAGCTCGGGGGTCTCGTCGCAGGCGTAGCCGAACATCATGCCCTGGTCGCCGGCGCCAATCTCCTGGGCGTCGTCGTAGGAGCTGTCCACGCCCATGGCGATGTCCCCGGACTGCTCGTCGATGGCCGTCAGGACGGCGCAGGTCTTGGGGTCGAAACCGCAGCGCTCGTCATAGCCGATGTCCGCGATGATGCTCCGGGCCACGGCCGGGATGTCCACGTAGCAGCCGGTGGAGATTTCGCCCATGACCAGCACCATGCCGGTGGTGGTGGCGCACTCGCAGGCCACCCGGGCCTCCGGGTCCTGGGCCAGGATGGCGTCCAGAACGCCGTCGGAGATCTGGTCGCAAATTTTGTCGGGATGCCCCTCGGTGACCGATTCGGAGGTAAAGATTCTCTTTGCCATGGTAACACGTCCTTTCCAGAGTTGGACAGCAGCCTTTCCCGCCGCCTCCGGGGGCCGGGGAAATGCCGCATCTTCGTTTTTCGCGGTGCGACTGCACAAGAAAAAGCACGCTTCGGCGGAAGCGCGCTGAGTTTGGAACGACCTCATCTTTCGATTCACACCGCCGGATTTGGCACCTTACTGAAAGCAGGTTGCCGGACTTCATCGGGCCGTTCCCTCCGTCACTCTTGATAAGTGTTTTTCAGTTGTGGCACCATTATAGCCGCAACGGCGGCCCCTGTCAAGGGCGGCAGCGGAGAAATCCGCCCCATTTTTCCAAATTCCGCGCGGTTTTTGAGGCGGGACAAGAATTCAAAATTTGTTTCCCGTCCGTTCACAGGCTGTTCAAATTCCCGCGGTATCCTAAAGCCATCCAAAGGGACAGACCCACACCGGCTTGCGGAGGATTTCGCGGGCAATGCCAGCGGTGTGTTGCGTCATATATCATTCTCTACCTTCCTCTTTCTTTTTCCAAAATCAAACGCCCGACGGCCTGCCAAGCCGCCGGGCGTTTGATGCTGTGCACGTCAGAAAACGCCTTGCTCCCGGAGGAGGGCCTCCATTTGGGCCACCCGGGCGTCCCAGGCGCTGGCCCGGCCGGCCGCCACCCGGGCCTCCGCCCGGGCCGGATCCGTGTCCGCCAGGGCCGCGGCGCACTGGTCCACAAAGTCCTCGGCCGACCGGGCGATGTGGATGATTTCCCCGTAGGGCAGCACCTGCTCCGGCTGGGGCGTGGAGACGATGGGCTTGCCCGTGGCCAGGTACTCGTAGAACTTCAGCGGGCTCACGTCCCGGCTCAAATCGCTCTCGGCAAAGAGGTTCAGGCACACGTCGAACGCGGCCAGGTATTCGGGCAGCTGCTCGTGGGGCTTGAGGCCCAGGAAGTGGACGTTGGACAGCGGCTCCAGGGCCGAGAGGTCCGCGCCCGGCTTGGGCGCCCCGATGAAGACGAAGCTCCAGTCCCCCCGGGCCCGGGCGGCCCGCTCCACCCAGCCGTATTCGATGCAGCTCTGGAGCGCCCCGACGAAGCCGAAGATGGGGCCGGGGATCCCCGCCAGGTCCGCCGGAACCGGCTGGGGGGAGGCCGCCCGGTGGAACAGCTCGAAGTTGGCCCCGTTGGGGATGCAGGCGCCGTGGGGGTTGACCGCCCGCAGCCGCTCCCAGAGGCCCTCGGCCGTGGCGAAGACCATGTCGCACTTGGCCGCCAGCTCCAGCTCCATGGCGTCCACCAGGGCCGCGTCCATGAGGCCGCCGTAGGCCGAGTGGCGGTCCACGCAGTCGTAGACCAGGGCGCTGTGGGGCACCTTGTCCACCAGGTCGGCGCAGATGGGCGAATAGACCCACAGCACCGGCTTTTCAAAGCCGTGCCGGGCCATCGTCCGGCGGACAAAGGCCGCGGCCCGGGCCTGGTTGCGGCGGTTCACCCACCGGTACTTGTTGAAAAAGGGCGCCATGGGCGGCAGGGTGTAGACGGTGATGTTCTCCCGCACCGCCTCCCCGGGGGCCTTCCAGGCCCGCAGCTTCTCGCCGGCGGCCCGGTCCTTCAGCGGGGCAATCCAGGTGACGGCCGGGTCGAAATACAGGATCTCCGCGTCCCGGAGGCGGCGCATCACCTGCTGCTTCCGGGTGGGAATCGGGTACCACGGCGACGTGGCCAGGCAGACAATCTGTTTCATGGTTCCTCCAATAGCTTCCGGGCGGCCGCCTCGTTCTCGGCGGCCAGGGCCCGGAGATGTTCGACGGCGGCCGCGTCCTCGCGGCCCTGGTCCAGGGCCTCCTCGATGGCCGCCAGGAGCCGCGCCTCGGTGACCTCCTCCAGGGCCATGTACCGCTTCTGCCCCAGGTAGTCCAAAAAGGCCTGGACCTTGGGATCGTAGACGGCCCCCACCACCGGCGTGCCGGCGGCGGCGGCGAATATCAGGGCGTGGAGCCGCATGGACACCACCGCCCGGACGCGGCCGAGGATGCCCACAATAAGCTCGCCGTCGGTGGGCACCGGCAGCACCGGCGCCTCCTCGCCGCCCACCGCCCGGGCAACCGCCCGGCAGGCGTCCATGTCCCGGCCGGGCTCCAGCGCCATGAAGATGGGCCGGGCCCCGCGGCGGCCGGCGATTTCCCGGGCCGCGGCGGCAAAGGCCGCCGCCTTCCCGTCAAAGCCGGGCCAGGGCCGGAGGAAGTACATCACGTAGTCCCCCGCCGGGTCCAGGCCGTGGCGGTGGAACCAGCCCTCCACCCGCTCGTCCGGGGCCGGGCGGAGCAGCAGGGCCGGGTCGGCCGTCACCCGGATCTCCGGCCGGGCGACGCCCATCCGCCGCAGCTCCTCCCGGGAGGTCTCCTCCCGGAGGGTCACGGCGTCCACGTACCGGTCGATGACCCGGGCGGCCCGGCGGACGTTGGCCGGCCTCGTCACCGGCCCGATGCCGCAGCCGTACATCAGCACCCGGTTCCCGGTGGCCTTGGCACAGTGGATGCTCAGCAGGTAATACCGCAGGGAGCGGGTGCTGGTCACGTCCTGAATCAGGCTGCCGCCGCCGTTGATATACAGCTTCGTCCGCCCCATAATCCACAGGAAGCGCGGGGCGTTGAAGGTGTACACCGCGCCGATGCGGTAGCGGATCTTCGTCTCCTTGGGGGTGCGGGTCAGGACGTACAGGGGCAGGTCCGGGTCGATGTGGCGCATCTGGCCGATGATGGCGTCGAGGATGGAGTCGTCCCCGGCGTTGCCCTTGCCGTAGGCGCCGCAGATGAGGACGCCGTCCCGCCGCCCCTTGGGCCGCTGCGCCCGGCGCAGGAGGACCCGGTATATCTCCAGCTGCCGCTGGACCGTGGCCTCGGCCGAGAACTCCCGCCGGGCCCGCTGGTAGAGATTCTCCCCCAGCCGGCGGCGCAGCGCGCCGTCCCGGGCCAGGGCCTCCATGTGGCGGGCCAGGGCCTCCTGGTCCCGGACGTCGAACAGAAGGCCCGTCACGCCGTCCTCGATGAGGTCCGGCACGCCGCCCACCCGGGTGGCCACGGTGGCGCACCGGTGGCGGGCGCCCTCGGTCAGGGCGTAGGGGAAGGTCTCCGAGAGGCTCGTCAGGGTGTTGACGTCGATGGCGTTGTAAAAGCTGTCCATGTCGGACACCCAGCCGGCAAACACCACCGTGCCGGCCGGGCACAGCTGGGCCGCCAGCTCCTTCAGCGGGGCCGCCTGTTCCCCGTCGCCGGCAATCAGCAGCCGGATGGACGGGACCTGCCGGACGGCCCGGGCAAAGGCGCGAATCAGCGTCTCCACGTCCTTGACCGGCGAGAGCCGGGCGGCGATGCCGAAGACGACGCTCTCCGGCTCCACCGGCAGGCCGACGCTCTCCAGATAGGACGCCCGGTCCCGGGCCGGCTCCACCGCATCAAAGGGGACGCCGTTGTAGATGGAAAACATGGTCTGGGGGTCGAACCCCCGGGAAATCAGCAGCTCCGCCATGGCGTTGGAGACGCCGATGTGGTAGGGAATCTTCCGCAGGCAGACGGTGTTGATGGTGCCGTAGGTGAGGCGGTGGAAGGGCCGGCCCAGGTAGTCCAGCCGGTAGTCCGAGTGGACCGTCGTCACCACCGGCACGGAGATCCGCGGCCGGAGCAGGGCCCCGATGAGGTTCGCCCGGGAGCCGTGGCAGTGGACCACCTGGTAGCCGCCGCCGGCAATCTCCCCGGCCAGGGCCGCGGCCACCTTCAGCACGTTGTGGGAGGCCATGACCACGGTGTCGATGCCCAGGTCCCGGGCCTCCTGGGCAAAGGGGCCGTCCATGAAGCAGACCAGGCGCACCTGCTCCGTCTGCCCCAGGCCGTGGAGCAGCGACAGCACGTGGGTCTTGGCGCCGCCCACATCGCCGCCGGAGATGAGATGGATGATTTTCATAGGCTCCCTCCCGCCATTTTGCCATGGGCCCAGATTAGACCTTGAGAAACCGGGAAAAATCCGGTATACTATGGGAACACGGCGCGCATCCCGGCGCATCGCGCCGGTCTTCGTCATTATAGTATACTTGTCCGCCGGAATCAATCGGAAAGAACCCGCGATTTATAAGGAGGAACACGTTTTGAAGCTACTGGACGACAAGGGAAAGCTCTTTGGAAAAGTCAACATCATCGATTTGCTGGTGGTGCTGGTCCTGATTGCCGGCGTGGCGGCCGTGGCCTGGAAGCTGGGCGGCAGCGCCGTCACCGACGCCATCAACAGCAACGCCGCCACCATCCGCTATGAGGTCGTCTGTTCCAATGTGGACCCGGACACCTGCGACTTCGCCGTCAGCCACGTGGGCGGCCAGCTGATGAGCAACGGCGACCTCCTGGACGGCTACATCACCGACTGCGTCATCGAGCCCCACACGGAGATGGTCCTGGACGCCGACGGCAACCCCAAGCAGGTGGAGGACCCCGACGTCCACGACCTGCGCTTCACCATTGAGACGAAGGTCTCCCAGGCCGCCAACGCCTACGCCGTGGGCTCCCAGGAGGTCCGGGTGGGCAAGTCCCACATCGTGAAGACCGTGGAGCTGGAAATCAACGGCTATATCACCTCCATCGAGATGGTGGACGACAATGGATAAGGTCCTCCGGGGCAGCCTCCTCTACCGGCTGTGGCTGGCACTGGGTGTCTGCTGGCAGGGCTGCTGGTTCCACCGAACCGGCAGCAAGCTGCGCGCCGCCTGGCGGGACTCGGCGACCGCCCGGCTCCTGGGCCGCTGCCTGGGCGGCCCGGCCGGGGCCTGCGCCTCCGCCGCCGTCACGCGGCTGCTGGCCCGCATCAACGCCCTCCTCTGGCGGCTGGGCCAGCGGGTGGTGCCCGCCCTCCGGGGCAGCCTCCTCTACCGGCTCTACGGGGCGGTGTTCCGCTGGGGGCGGAACAGCCGGATCTTCGGCTGGCTCTTCCGCGGCGGGCTGACCAGCTTCCTGCTGGCGGCCGTGGGCCTCTACTGCCTCCTCGACTTCGCCCTGCGGGACGTGCTGGCCGTGCCGGTGGTCTCGTCGGTCTGGGACGAGTGCCTGATGCTGCTGGCCGTCCTCTGGCTCCTCTACGACCGGATGCGCGCCCCCCGGCCCATGGCGCCCCGGGTCAATCCCCTGGACACGGCGGTCTTCCTGTTCATGGGCGTGGGCCTGGGCCTGATGCTGGTGGTCAGCCCCTTCTTCTCCATCGCCGTCAGCGGCTACCGGGCCACCGTCCAGTACATGGTCTGGTTTTTCCTGATTTCCCGGCTGCTGCGGGATGAAAAGGACCTGATGCTCCTCTACGGCTTCCTGGTCCTCACGGCGTTCCTCATCTCCCTCCACGGCATCTACCAGTATATCGTCGCCGTGCCCATCCCATCCAACTGGACCGACCAGGCCGAGGCCGACGTGCGCACCCGGGTCTACTCCATCTTCGGCAGCCCGAACATCATGGGCGACTTCATGGTGCTCTTTGCCCCCATGGCCGCGGGCCTGGCCTACTGGTGCCGGAGCCGGAAGGCCCAGATTGCCTGGTGGCTGGTGACGTTCTCCATGTGCTTTGCCTGCCTCTTCACCATGTCCCGCGGGGCCTGGATGGCCATGGCCGTGGTCATCCTCATCTTCGCCCTGCTGGTGGACCGGCGGCTCATCGCGCTGATGCTCGTCGCCCTGGTCTGCGCGCTGTTCCTGCCCTTCGTCGCCAGCCGCATCGGATACCTGCTGACGCCGGAGTTCGCCGCCTCGACGAACAACGGCGGCCGGGGCAGCCGGTGGGACATCGCCCTGAGCTACCTGGCCATGAACCCGGTCTTCGGGTTCGGGCTGGGGATGTTCGGCGGCGCGGTGGCCATGCAGCACCAGATCTACAAGTGGATCTCCTACTTCTACGTGGATAACTACTACCTGAAGATTCTCGTGGAGATGGGCTGGGTGGGCTTCGCCTGCTTCGTGCTGCTGCTGCTGGTCCTGCTCTACACGGGCCTGCGGACCGTCTACCGGACGTCCAAGACCTACCGCCGGAAGGACCGGGACGGCCAGCGGAGCCTCTATCCCCTGTGCGTGGGTATGTTCGCCGGCCTCTGCGGCGTGCTGGTCCACTGCTACTTTGAGAACATCTTTGAAGAGCCCTATATGATGGCCTACTTCTGGACCATTGCGTCCATGCTGGTGTACGCCGGCTTCCTCCGGCCCGACGCCCGCCCGGCGCGGGACTGACAGGCCCCCCATACGGCAAAAACCGGGACGCGCACCCCTGTGAACTGCACCCCATTTGTTAGACAGTATGATATACTGAATAACGAATGGGGTGCTTTACTATGCCGAAAGGAATACCAAACAAAC
>CAJFNZ010000126.1 GCA_904395905.1 uncultured Oscillospiraceae bacterium
ATCGTCGATGCGGGTGTAGCTCATCTGGTAGAGCGCCACCTTGCCAAGGTGGAGGTAGCGAGTTCGAGCCTCGTCACCCGCTCCACGCCGGAGCAAAGTTCGCTTTGCTCCGGCGTCTTTTTATGCCTGCGGCAAAAAAGACGTTTGCGCAGCCGTTGGCGGCTTTGCCGCCTTACGGATGCGGCATCCCCCTTGCGGGGACATCCGCCCGCGCCCTTGCTCCATCTCCGCGCGAAGAGCCGCCCTTCAGGCGGTTGCGCTCCGAAACGCCCGTCTGCGGACAGGCATCCTTCTCCCACTGTGACCCGCTGTCGCCGGGCTCGCAGTCTGTCGCCGCCTGTTGGGCGGCGTTTTTTCTTGGGACACGGATGGGTTCCCCTCAGCGGGTTGACATTTCTGATAAAATGTGGGATGATAGCAAAAAATCCGCCCTTCGGCGGGGAACAGGTGGGATTGCAATGGCTGAGGAAGACGTCTTGGTGGGCCGCTGCCCCCAGTGCGGTGAGGAAATTCAGGTGCCCGCGGGGCTGGAGGCCTTCTCCTGCCTCTACTGCGGCAGCCGGCTGACGCCCGACGATTTGCGGGGAAACCTGCCGCCGGCGGAGGCTCTCGAGGGAGACCCGGCCGCCCTGCTGGAGCGGGTGCGGCGGGACCTGATTGGCTGCGTGGCCGACCACGCCCAGCTCCGCCAGCAGATTACCCGGAACCACTACAACCTGGCGTTTCAGAACTACGAGGTCCAGTGCCGCGCCGTCTTTGAGGACCTGGACCTGGCCTGCCGCCTGGAGCCGGCCAGCCAGAGCCTCTGGATTGGCCAGGTGGTGGACGACTTCCTCGACCGCCTGGAGGCCCGCTGGGCCCAGCTGGGCCGCGCCGGCCTCCGCCGGGACGAGGACAAGATGATTATCGCCGTCTTCCTCGTGCCCATGGTGGGCCATCTGGACCTGACCATCAGCGGGGCGTTCTGCCAGACCCTCCAGCAGAAATGGGTCGAGCGGTACCCCAAGTCCCCGTTCTACATCGGCACCTACGAGGACATCGCCGGCGGCTTCCGGAAGAAGTTCAAGCTCTGCTTCATCACCACGGCCGTCTGCCACGAGCTGGGCCTGCCCGACGACTGCCCCCAGCTGGAGGCCTTCCGCGCCTTCCGGGACGGCTACCTGATGGCCTGCCCCGACGGCCCGGCCCTGGTGGACGCCTACTACGACATCGCCCCGGGCATTGTGGCCTGCATCGATTTGTGCGGCGACCGCGCCCAGCGGTACGCGGCCATCCGGGAGGCCTACCTGGACCCCTGCTACCGGGACCTCCAGGCAGGCCGGCCCGAGGCCTGCAAGGCCCGCTACGTCCGGATGGTCCGGGACCTGGGCGGCGCCTATCTGGGCCTCCGGTGGAAAAACTGAACAAAAGGAGCCCCCTTGCCCGGCGGAAATTTGTACGGCGAACTTCGCCCGATTTCCGCCGGGCATCTTTACGGTTTCCGGGAAAAAGTGGTACAATATGGAGCATATCCGAGGGAGTTTTCCCAGACAAACCGCATCGATACCAAGGGGGCATTTTCTATGGTCAAGCTCAACGAACACTACCAGGAACTCCAGCAGAACTACCTCTTCTCCGAGGTGGCCCGGCGGGCGGCGGCCTTCGCCGCCGAACATCCCGACCGGGACGTCATCCGCCTGAGCATCGGCGACGTGACCCGCCCCCTGGCGCCGGCGGTGGTGGAGGCCATGGCCCGGGCCGCCCGGGAGATGGGCAGCGCCGACACCTTCCGCGGCTACGGCCCCGAACAGGGCTACGCCTTCCTCCGGGAGGCCATCCGGGACGACTACGCCGGCCGGGGCGTCGCGGTGGACGCCGACGAGATCTTCGTCAGCGACGGGGCCAAGAGCGACCTGGGCAACTTCACCGACCTCTTCGCCCGGGAGAACACCGTCCTGATTCCCGACCCGGTCTATCCGGTCTACGTGGACACCAACGTCATGGACGGCCGGAACCTCGTCTATCTGCCCGGCAGCACGGAAAACGGCTTCCTCCCCGGCCCGCCGGACTTCCCGGTGGACATCGTCTACCTCTGCTCCCCCAACAACCCCACCGGCGCGGCCTACAACCGCGCACAGCTCCAGGCATGGGTGGACTACGCCAACGGCTGCGGGGCGGTGCTGCTCTACGACGCGGCCTACGAGGTCTTCATCACCGACCCGGACCTGCCCCGCTCCATCTTTGAGATTCCCGGGGCCCGGACCTGCGCCGTGGAGTTCTGCTCGTTCTCCAAGACCGCCGGCTTCACCGGCACCCGCTGCGGCTACACCGTGGTGCCCAGGGAGCTCTCCCGGGGCGGGCAGCAGCTCCACCAGATGTGGTACCGGCGGCAGACCACCAAGTTCAACGGCGTCTCCTACATCGTCCAGCGGGGCGCTGCGGCCGTCTTCACCGACGAGGCCCGGGACCAGGTGCGCCAGGCCGTGGACTACTACCGGGAGAATGCCCGCATCATCGCCGCGGGGCTTGACGCCCTGGGCTTCCAGTACACCGGCGGCGTCAACTCCCCCTACATCTGGCTCCGCTGCCCGGCCGGCATGGGCTCCTGGGCCTTCTTCGACTACCTGCTGGAGAACGCGGCGGTGGTGGGCACGCCCGGCGCCGGCTTCGGCCCGTGCGGCGAGGGCTACTTCCGCCTGACGGCCTTCGGCGACCGGGCGCGCACCCGGGAGGCCATGGAGCGCATCGCCGCGCTGTTCCGGCCCTGAGCCTCCCGCAGAGAAACGAACGCCGCAGGCAAGTGACCAGCTTGCCTGCGGCGTCCTTCTATGAAAGAGGAGAAAATGAAAAAGCACATTGCTTCCTGCAAGTATTATGATACCGGAGAGTTGTGAACAATCCAAGCACTAAGTTTTTAACAAAGTGTAAAATAGCCGTTGCGCCCCAATGAACTGCCGGGCCGGCGCGAAAAATCCCGGCAGGCGTCGGGCCGGCCGGGACCTTCCAAAGAGTTGGAGGAGGGGAAAGAAATGAAAAGCATGCGCTTCTTGCCCTTTTAGCATACCGTTGCCCGGTAAAATCCGCCATCGCGCCAAGGTAAAGTCTTTGCAAACTCGCGCCGCAGGCAGAGAAACCCCCGGCAAGGGACCAGCTTGCCGGGGCCTTCTCGCACAAAACAAAAAAGAGAGGAAAATGAAAAGAGTCTATCGCTTCTTGCAGTATTATCATATCAGGCAGTTGTTAAAAAAGTTAGTGGGCAGTTTTTAACGGGCCGTTAAATCATTTCCGGCGATTTTGTAAACCGCCGGACCGTTCACAAAAAGGTTACAATTTTCCCGGGAAAGCCTATTGACATCCTAGGAGAATCGCGGTATATTGAACACAAAGAGTTAGCACTCACATCTTGAGAGTGCTAAAACCGTGACGGCCCCTGTACGGCCCCTCCGCCCATCGGGAGCGGGCCGGCCGCCGGAAAGGAAGGAAGCCTATGAACGCACAGAAGTATACCCAGAAATCCCTGGAGGCCATCCAAGGCGCCCAGTCCATTGCCAACCAGTACGCCAACCAGCAGATTGAGCAGGCCCACCTGCTGCTCTCCCTGCTGCGCCAGGAGGGCGGCCTCATCCCGCAGCTGCTGGAGAAGCAGGGCATCTCCGCCGAGAGCCTGGAGGCCGCGGCCCGCCAGGCGGTGGAGCGGCTGCCCAAGGTCACCGGCGGCGGCCGGAACCCCGACCAGTACTATATCTCCCGCCAGGTGGACGACGTCTTCAACGCCGCCGAGCAGCTGGCCGCCCAGATGAAGGACGACTTCGTCTCGGTGGAGCACCTGTTCCTCTCCCTGCTGGACCACGCCGACGGCACCCTGGCCCCCCTGTTCAAGACCTACCGGATTACCCGGGAGGAGTGCCTGAAGACGCTCCAGTCCATCCGGGGCAACCAGCGGGTCACCACCGACAACCCCGAGGAGACGTACGACGCCCTGAAAAAGTACGGCACCGACCTGGTGGACCGGGCCCGGAAGAACCAGCTGGACCCGGTCATCGGCCGGGACGACGAGATCCGCAACGTCATCCGGATCCTCAGCCGCAAGAGCAAGAACAACCCCGTGCTCATCGGCGAGCCCGGCGTGGGCAAGACGGCCATCGCCGAGGGCCTGGCCCAGCGGATTGTCAAGGGGGACGTCCCCAACTCCCTGAAGGACAAGACCAT
>CAJFNZ010000127.1 GCA_904395905.1 uncultured Oscillospiraceae bacterium
AGCAGAGCCGCCATCCAAAGCGCCATTGAGGAGGTGCACCTGGAGGAAAAGGCGAGGGCCAAAATCCGCACCCTATCCGGCGGCCAGCGCCAGCGGGTGGGCATCGCCCAGGCCCTGCTGGGGGACCCGCCGTTCCTCCTCTTCGACGAGCCCACGGTGGGGCTGGACCCCGAGGAGCGGATCCACTTCCGCAACCTGTTCTCCCAGACGGCCCAGGACCGGCTGGTCGTGCTGTCCACCCACATCATCGAGGACGTGCAGTCGGTCTGCGACCGGCTGGTCGTCCTGGACCGGGGCCGGATCCGGTTCTCCGGCACGCCGGAGGCGCTGATTCAGGCCGCCGAGGGCCATGTGGGCGTCTTCTGGGAGCGGGAGGCCGCCCAGGAGCAGGGGCTCCACATCACCGCCCGGGTCAACACCAGCCGGGGGATCCGGTGCCGGGCGGTGGCCGACGTCCTCCCGCCCGAGGCCCAGCCGGCAGAGCCCACCCTGGAGGACGCCTATCTCTACCTCCTCTCCCGGGAGGCGGTCCAATGAGGGCGCTCGACCGCTTCCGCCGGGAGCTGGGGCGGCTGCTCCGGGACCGCCTGACCGGGCTGGCAGTCCTGCTGACCCTTCTCTCCCCCCTGGCGGGCCTGACCGTGTACCGCCCGGCGGCCGCCGACACGATGCTGACCCGCTTCCTGGCCAATCCGGCCCTCGCCGGCGGCGTCATCGGCAGCCTGCTGTTCGGCCTGCTCGCCGTCTACACCCTCGACCGGGCCCGCCGCAGCCGGGTGGACGTACTGGCCGACGCGGCCGTCTCCCCTCTGACCACGGCCCTGGTCCGCCTGCTGGCCCTGCTGACCGCGGCCGTCCTGGCCACGGCCCTCACCATGGCGGTGTGGCTGCCCGTCAGCCTCCACCGGATTGGCGCGGTGTTCCGCGGGACCGACTATGTGCTGGCCTACGCCCTGTTCATGGGCCTGGCCCTGCCCCTGTCCATCCTGGCCGCGGCGGCCGCCTATCAGTTCACCCGGCGGGCGGACCTCTCTCTGGCGCTGCTGGCCGCCTTCGCCGGGCTGGGCCTGACGGTCTGGAGCGACAGCTGGCAGCTGCGGTGGCTGAGCCCCGCCGTCTGGGCCCTGTCCGACGACTTCTCCAACGACCGCCTGTTCCGCACGGTCGCCTACCAGCGCCTGACGTGGCTGGCCGCCCTGGCCGGGGTTTGGGCCGTCTCCTACCTCTGCATCCGCCGGTACGGCAAAGGGGCCCTGGGCTCCCTGGCCCGGAACGCCCGGCGGGTCTGCCGGCCGGCCGTCGCCGCGGCCCTGCTGGCCTGCGCCGCCACGGCCTACGCCGCCCAGCCCTTCTTCGACCACAGCAACCTCGACCTCACGGCCCAGGCGCTTTTCGAACTGCCGTACGCCGAGGGTCTCTCCTGCCTGTCCCGCACCTACCAGCTGTTCCCCGACACCGACGCCGGCACGCTGACGGGCCGGGCCACGTACCAGTTCCGGAACACCTCCGGGCAGGGGCAGACCGTCGCCTTCGGCGTCAACCCGGGGTACGACCTCCGCTCGGCCACGGCGGACGGCGCGGCGGTCTCCGCCGTCCGCACCGGCTACGAGGAGAGCGGCATGGCCCTCTGGGAGGTCTCCCTCCCGGCCGGCGAGACGGCGGAGCTGACGCTCGAATACGGCGGCTTCCCCACCGACTGGAACCTGACGGCCGTCGCCACGCCGGGAGAGCCGGAAATCAGCGCCGACTATCTCTGCCTGGAGAACGAGACCCTGGCCCCGTACCTGCTGAACGTCCTGCCGGGGGAGGACGGCTTCCCCACCACCACGGAAATCACCCTCCCGGGCTCCATGACCGTCATCCCCTTCGGGACGAGCCGGGCGGAGCTGGCGGCGGAGCACCCGGACGGCACCAGGACGTGGCGCTACACCTCCCACAACGCCGGCGGCATCCTCTACGCCGGCGACTACGTCCGGGAGGACATCGAGGCCGGCGGCATCACCGTCGAGTTCTACTACGGCCGCCGGCATCAGGCCGTCATGGAGGCCGCCGGGGCGGTCGAGGCCGTGGCAACGGTCATCGACTACTGCACCGCGCACTACGGCCCCCTGCCCGTCAGCGCCGGCGGGACCCTCAAGCTGATTCAGAGCCGGGTCGCCGGCGGCGGCTACGCCACGGACGGCGCCAGCCTCCTGAACGAGGCCGACTTCACCGCGGCCAACCTGGCGGACACCGGCAAGGGCGGCGGGGCCGGCGAGGTGATGATTCACGAGCTGGTCCACCAGTGGTGGGGCCTGGGCCGGATGTTCGACGAGGCCGGCCCGGACAGCCCCTGGTCCGCCGAGGGCCTGACATGCTACACCTCCTACCGCATCGCCAAGGAGCTGTACGGCGAGGCCTACGCCCGGGAGGCCTACGTGGAACTGTGGCAGCAGGAGGTGGCGGACTACTACCAGAACTTCTACGTCCGGAACCCGGCGTACCTGGCGTCGCTGCCGGAGGCGGACCGGGCGGCCATCGCCGCGTCCCTCTACCGGTGCCGGCAGTACGCCGAGATGCCCCTGAAGCTGCTCCGGGCCGAGGAGCTGGTGGGCGGCGAGGCGGCCATGGACCAGATTCTCCGGGAACTCTTCACCCGGGAGCTGGACCCCCTGAACCCCTATCTCACCTACCAGGATTTTCTGGACGCCTGCGGACTGACAGAGGAGGAACTGAACCTTGGGTAAGATTTTCCGATATGAGTGCCGGCGGCTGCTGGGCAACCGGCTGTTTGCGGGCCTCGGGCTGATTCTGCTGGCGTACGGCTGGCAGGTCCTCCGCCGGGTGACGCTGCTGGGCGTCGCCCACACGGCCCCCTTCTCCCCGTGGAGCTTCGGCGACTACCTGAGCCGGATGCTGCCGCTGCTGTGGATGGGCGCGCTGTTCTTCCTGACCCGCTTCACCTCGGCCGAGGCCCGGCGGGCGGCGGTTCTCACCGACGCGGCGCCGGCGCCGCCCCGGCAGTACGCCATGGTCCGGTGCGCCGCCGCCCTGGCGGGAACGGCGCTGCTGGCCCTGGCCTGCCTGGCCGAAGCCGCCGTGTTCTACGGCCGGTACTTCGGCTGGCGCCAGTGGGGGACGCTGCTGCTGCCGGCGGCCGTCACGCTGCTGCCGCCGCTCCTCTTCGCCCTGGGCAGCGGCTGGCTCCTCGGGCGGCTGCGGCCCTGGCTGCTCTACCCGTGGATGGCGCTCCCGTTCCTGCTCCGGGCGCTGCCCCTGCCCGAGGCCCTGGGCCTCTGGAACGGCAGCTTCTTCACCCGGTATCCCCTGTCCCTGGGGACGCTGGACCCGGCCTTCTCCCTGCCGGCGGCCGTCCGGGCGGCCCAGCTGGCCCTGCTGGCGGCCGGCCTCCTGGCCCTCCCCGCCAGCGCGGCCGGCAGCCGCAGACGCCTCTGATTCCCGGCAGCCCCGCCCGTCTCCGGGCGCGGGAACAGACTCCGCGGCCCGGCGGAGCCTCCGGCACCAGCGCCGCGCTCCGCGGCCGCCGGCCGGAGGCCCTCCTCCGGGACGCGGGGAAGGTGGTCACCGAGTTCTCCGGCATCATGCCCAACCCCACCTACGAGAAGGTCCAGGAGGGGGCGCGGCTGACCCGGGACGAGACCTACGAGCTCTTCTGCCAGTGCCTGTGACAATCGCCGGTTTCAACCAAAAGGTTTGGACTGCGAAACGAATCGAAACTTCTGCTCCAGGCCGCGCCTCCCCCGGCCGCTGCGTCTGGCCGGCGTCGGCCTCCTGGCCGTCCTGGCCACCCCGGCCGACTGGGGATACATCGCGGTGTTCTGGGTCCTCTGCTTCGGCGTCTTCTGGAACCGGCCGGCCCTGCGGCTGGCGTCCTTCACCGCCGTGGGCGTCGTCTTCTATCTGCTGCCGGTGGCCGGCGAAGTGCTGGCCGACCCGTCGGCCCTGCTGCAATACGGCTACCGCCTGGGCTTCCTGCTCCCCATTCCCCTGCTGGCCGCCTACCGCGGCGTCCGCGGGCGGCGGAGCGCCGCCCGCAAATGGGGCTTTTACGGGTTCTATCCCGCCCATCTCCTGCTTCTGACGCTTCTGCGGAGTTTCTAGCCCGCTGGGGCGCGGCAAATCCCCAACTTGGAAACACCTCTGTACAACGTGCAAAACTTGGAACTTCTTCTACTGTCAACGATGCGGCCGCGCCCCCAGGAAGCGAAATCACTCCGCCCAGGTTCCCAGGCGGAGTGATTTTTTGCGACGCAACCGTATCGCAAAACTGGCCATGCGCCCGCTTTCCGTAGCGCGGCCAGGAAATCCAAGCGTGTGGGCCGGGACGGCCCACATGTGCAACCCTTCCTGTGCCCGTTGCCATGGCCCGGGTGCAGGAAGGGTTTTGTCCGCGGGCCGCCGGGTGTGCCGGCGGCCCGCGTGGGCATTATTCCAGATTCAGCCGTTTGGACAGGATCCGCTCCGTCGCCACGTAGCAGAGGACCGTCTGCGCCAGGAACCAGGCAATGACGATGCCCATGGTCAGATTGGCCATGTACACCTCCCCATGGCGAAGCGACAGCGTGAACATCCACCCGTCCATGGCGTCCAGCGCCGGGACGCCGGCCATCATCGCGGCCATGAACACCAGGTCGATGACGATGTACGCGCCCACCGCCCAGCCGATGCGGTGGCTGTTGGCCAGATGGCCCAGAGCCAGGGCGGCGTAGATGTGGGTCACCGCCGCCAGGATGCCCGTCAGCACCACGAGGGCCAGCAGCACCAGGAACAGCGTCGCGTCGCCGGTCAGCTGCGGGATGGCCCGGCCCAGTGCCCGGAACAGCTGCGGCAGGAAGTCCGCGTCGGCCGAGATGAAGAGGACGGACAGCAGGGCCGCCGCGATGCTGCAAATGGTCACCACCAGGGCTGCAATCAGCTTGGAGAGCACCAGCTGCCAGGGCTTCACCGGCAGGGTGAACATCAGGTATCCCTCGCTCCGCAGCAGGCCGTTGTAAAACCGCTGGACAATCAGGATGATGGTCACCACGATGACCGCAATAATCAGCCCGACGTACAGCATCGCCGCCAGCACGCCGAAGATTCCGTCGGCCGCGTTCCAGTCGATGGTGAACCGGTTGATGAAGGACACGGCCAGCAGCGCCGCCCAAAGGGGCACAAAGGACCGGAACATGGATTTGAAGTCGTATTTGAGCAGTTTACCGAGCATCGTACTCACCTCCGTAGGGAATGGCGCGGAAGATTTCGCGGAACAGGGCGTCCACGCTCTTGCCCTCCTGTTCGCGGATGTCGTCCACCGCCTGGTGGCGGACAACGGAGCCGGTCTGGAGGAAAATCACCTCGTCGAGCACCCGCTCGATGTCGCCAATCAGGTGCGTCGAGATGAGGACGGTGCCGTTCTCGTTGTAATTGGTCAGGATGGTGTTGAGGATGAAGTCCCGGGCCGCCGGGTCCACGCCGGCGATGGGCTCGTCGAGGAGGTACAGCTGGGCCGCCCGGCTCATGACCAGGGCCAGCTGGAGCTTCTCCTTGGTGCCCTTGCTCATGGCCTTGATCCGCATCGACGGGTGGATGCTCAGCGAGCGGCACATCTCCTCGGCCTTCTTCCGGTCGAAGTCCCCATAGAAGTCGGCGAACAGCCCCAGGATGTCCGAAGCCTTCATCCAGTCGGCAAAGTACATCCGGTCGGGCAGATAGCTGACGACGGATTTGGTGTAGGGCCCCGGGGTGTGGCCGTCGATGGTCAGCTGGCCCTCGCTGGGCTGGAGCAGGCCGCACAGCAGCTTGATCAGCGTCGTCTTGCCCGAGCCGTTGGGCCCGAGCAGGCCGACAATCCGGCCCCGGCCCACCTCCAGATCCACATGGTCCAGGGCGTTGGACTTGCCGTAGAATTTCGTCACGCCCCGGCAGGCAATCAAAGTGTTTTCCATACTCCTCATTCCTCCCACTGTTTGAGCAGGTCCACGGCCTCGTCCTTGCTGAAGCCCAGCAGCGCCATGCTCTTCAAGTATTCCCGGATTTTCTCGTTGGCCAGCTCCATGCAGATGCGGCTGAGGACGTGGCCGTCCTCGGTGACCGTGCGGCCGGCGGTGCGGTTGGTGGTCACCAGGCCGTCCGCCTCCAGCTGGGCCAGGGCCCGCTGCATGGTGTTGGGGTTGACGCCGGCCTCGGCCGCCAGCTCCCGTACCGAGGGCATCCGGCTGCCCCTGGGGTACATACCGGTGGCAATCCGCTGCGTCAGCTGCTGATGGAGCTGCACCCAGATGGGCCTCCCGTCGGACAGGTTCCAATCCATGGCGTTCATCCTTTCTCGTTTTGTGCTGTTGTATTAAGTAACTAATACAATTATACAACGGGAGCGCCATTTGTCAAGCCCCTCCGCAAAAAAATTTCGGCCCCGGCAGGCCGCACGCACCGCCGGGGCGGCGGCGGCATAGGATGGGCAAAACGATGAAAGGCGGCGGAACCATGCCATTTCTCTTCCTGAGCCCCTCCACCCAGGACTTCAACCTCTACGTGACCACCGGCAACGAGCAGTATTGGATGAACCAGCTGGCCGACCGGATGGAGCCGTACCTGGCGGCGTCCGGCATCAACGTCACCCGGAACAACCCCAGCGGCAGCGCGGCCACGTCCATCCGCCAGTCCAACATGGGGTCCTACGACTTCCACCTGGCGCTGCACTCCAACGCCGCGCCGGAGAACCTTTCGGGGCAGCTGCGGGGCATCGACGCCTACTACTACCCCGGCGCCCAGTACGGCGAGGCCATGGCCCAGCTGGTGGTGGACAATCTCAAGCCCATCTATCCCCTGCCCGACCGGGTGCAGACCCGGACCTCCACGGCCATCGGCGAGCTGCGGCGGACGAAAGCGCCGGCGGCCCTCATCGAAATCGGCTACCACGACAACCCCCAGGACGCGGCGTGGCTGACGGAGAACCTGGACGAGATTGCCGCGGCCATGTCCCGGGCGGTGGCCCAGTACTTCGGCCTGCCGTTCCTCCAGCCCCAGGGGGTGCAGACCGGCGTGGTGACCACCGAGCGGACGCCGCTGAACCTGCGGGGCGGCCCGGGGACGGCCTTCCCGGTGCTGATGCGGGTGCCCAACGGGACGCCGGTGGAGGTTCTGAACCAGTACGACGGCTGGTACGTCCTCCGGGTCGGCACGCTGCTGGGCTACGCCGACAGCCGCTACGTGACGGTCGGCAGCTGACAAGGCCCGCCCGCTCCGGCGGCGCGGAAGCAGCTCCAACCAAACAGAGGGGGCAGCCCACGCGGGCTGCCCCCTTTCGCCGTTCCCGGGGAGGATTCGCCGACGGCTGCTCAGTCGTCCCAGTCGTCGTCCCAATCATCATCCCAGTCGTCGTCCCAGTCATCGTCATACCGGTCGTCCCAGTCGTCATCCTCGTCGTCCCAATCGTCGTCGTCATCGTCGTCCCAGTCGTCGTCGTACCGGTCGTCCCAGTCGTCGTCGTACCGGTCGTCCCAGTCGTCGTCGTACCGGTCGTCCCAGCTGTCGTCGTACCGGTCGTCATCGTAGAGGTCCCAGTCGTCGTTGCCATCGTAGTCGGCCTCCAGGACCTTGCCGGTCCGGGCATCCACCTCGTACTCGTATTCGACGCCGCCGACGGTGAATTCCATCTCATAGACGCCGTCGTCCAGCTCGTACTCCCGCTGGGTGAAGACCGCGTCGTCCATGCCCAGCTGTTCCCGCACCAGCTCCTGGGCCCGCGCGAGGCCGATGCGTCCCTGGTCGTCCAAATCGCCGGCGGAAACGGCCACCGCCTGGGAGGCCGCGCCGCACTGCTCTGCGGCCGCCTGCGCCTGCCGGGCGACCCGGTCCAGGAACCCGCTGTCCGGGGTGGCCGAGCCGGCCTCCAGCTTGACGACGATGTTCCCCGGCCGGCCGGCGACGGTGCGGTCCAGGTATCCGGCCCGGTCGATGGCCTCCACCAGGGCCGCGGCCGCCGCGTCGCACGTCTGTCCGGTCAGGTCCCCGGCCGCAGACGCCACGGCAATGCCCGCGTCATTGGCGCCCTCCACGGTCCGGACCAGCCCCTGCCCGTCGTAGCGCAGGCGGATCTCCGGGTTCACGCTCAGCAGCACGGAGCCCACCGGTTCCGGCTCTGCGGCCGTTGGGGTCTCCGGCTGGACGGATGCGGCCGGCGCCGTCGGGGTCTCCGGCTGGACGGACGCCGCCGGCGTCGTCGGGGTCTCCGGCCGGGTCGGCGCCGCGGCGGCTGTCTGCTGATTCGCCTCCGCCGGCGGCCGGGTGTCGGCGGCCGGAGCGCAGGCCGTCAGGGTCAGGGCCAGCAGAGCGCCGGCCAGAGCTGTCAGGTTGCGGTGCAGATGCTGTTTCATTTGGAATGTCTCCCTTCCTAAATTCGGTTTGCCGTTGGGTCTCTCGTCTCTTGACATCCAGAGAATACGGCCCGCCGCCGGCAAAACCGGGGTCGCCGGGAAAAATCAGAAAAATTTTTCCGGCTGCGGCCGCGCCTCAATCGTCCCAGTCGTCATCCTCCCAGTCGTCATCGTCCCAGTCGTCCCTGTCATCGTCGTCGTCCCAGCCGTCGTCATCGTCCCAATCATCGTCGTCCCAGTCGTCGTCCGGCGGGACGATGGGCTGCACCGGCTCCTCCGGCGGCGTGGCCGGCGCCACGGGGACGACCGGCGTGGCCGGCTCGGCCGGCTGCGACGGCGGGGTGACGTCCTCCTGGGCCGGCGGCGCCGGTCCCTCCGGAAGCGGTTCCGGGGCCGGCAGCGGCTCCGGGTCGGGCTGCGCCGGCTTCGGGTCTATCGGCTCCGGGTCCGGTTCGGGCTCCACCGGCGCGGCCGCCGGCTCCGCGGCCTCGTTGGTCACGTGGACCTGGGGCAGCGCCGCGGCCAGGGCCTCCGTCAGGGCCGCCTCGGTCTCCTGCCGCCACGGCTCGTGGCTGGAGTCCACGGTCAGCACCACCGTGCCGCCGGACGTCAGCTGGCCCAGCGTCCCGGCCCGGCGCGCCAGGGCCCCGGCCGTTTCGGCGGCGGTCGTCCCCCGCCAGACGTAGCCCTCCAGCAGCGCCGCGCCGTCGTCGTTGACGCCCCGGACGCCCAGCACCCAGCAGAAGCGGTTGACCGTCAGCTCCACCGTCGGGTTGATTTCCATGCGCACCGTCCCGTAGGGCGTCAGCAGCAGCCGCCACGCCCCCAGCAGCAACACGCACAGGCAGGCCGCAGCCGCCAGAATTGGCCGCAGCCGCCGGACGTCCGGGCGCGGCGGCCGCTGCCGCAGGGGCACCACCCGCTCCACCGTCTGGCCGACGGCGTAGCCGCAGTTGGCCACCTTGACGAACCGCCCGCCGCTGTCCAGCACGACGGCGTAGCCGGGATGGCACTCCATCACCAGATACTTCATCCCGCCTGCCTCCCTTCTCCGTCCAGCTGGCGCAGATGGCCGCGAATCAGCTCAAAGCCGTTGGTGTAGGCCACCAGCAGGGCCAGCACGTACCGCCGGTGGCGCTCCAGAGTCTTCCGCTCCACGCCGGCCTCCCGGGCCATCCGGGCCAGGGGCAGCCGGCCGGTGCGGACCGCCGCCTCCAGGGCCTCCGGCTCCGTCCTGGCCCACGCCAGGGCGCGGAGGCACGCCCGCAGGGTCCGGCCCTGGCGCGGGCAGTCGTCGGCCACATCCCCCAGGGTCAGGCCCAGGCTCCCCAGGGCCGCCGTATACTGGGCAATCTCCCCCTGGGCCGCCGCCTCCTGGACGATGCGCTCCGCCTCGTCGCCCCCTCCGGCCAGCCGCTCCGCCAGGGCCGGGCCCTCGTCCGGGCCCGGCTCCTCCAGGGAGGCGTGGCCCCGGTGGCGCTTCTCCCGGCGGTACTCGTCGATGAGCCGGCTGCGGATGGCCGCCGCCGCCAGCTTCAGGAAGGCGCCCCGGCCGGGCCGGTAGGCCAGCACCGCCTCGTAAAAGGCCAGCATGGCCACGCCCACCTCGTCATCCCGGCCCTCCGCCACCGGCCGGCGGCAGAATTTGGACGCCTCCGCCTTGATAAACGGCAGATAGTCCCGCACCAGCCGGTCGGCCTCCTCCGGGTCGTCCTGGGCCGCCAGGACCCGGGGCTCCAGGGCCTGCCGCTCCTCCATGTCCGCCTCCCCCTCTCTCTGCGCTCCAAGTCATAGAATACGAAAGGCCGGCGGCAGAATCGGTGTCGTCGGCGCAATTTCGCAGATTTGGTGTATTGTCTCATATCTCGGGCGGCCGGCCCACCAGCATCGTGTCAATTCTTTGTAAAGCCTTGGTAAACTTCGCCCGCCCTCCCGGAGCTTTTGTGGAAATCGGCAAAGTTTGCCCCCTTGTTTTTGGCAAATCGACAATTTTTTCTGGCAGAGTAAATCGCTATTGCTCTATCGATACAAAATGTATTATCATAGGAATCGTACGGAATAAATCCGCGCGCCCTGTGCAACCCACGGCGCGCCAGAGAAAGGTACACGTCCCATTCTATTTTAATTGGAGGTTTCTATGAGCAGACTGGAATTCTATTCCACCAGCGGCTCCCAGGCCGTGGTCGAGACCCTCTACCGCGACCTGGAACACCGCATCGTGGCCAGCCCGCCGGGGCTCTGTCCCGTGGACCTGGCCGCGGCTTTTTTGAAGCTCTGCCACGCCCAGACCTGCGGCAAGTGCGTACCCTGCCGCGTGGGGCTGCGGCAGCTGCAGCTTCTCATCGACGACGTCCTCAACGGGGACGCCACCCTGGAGACTTTGGACTTTATCGAGACCACGGCCCAGGTCATCGCCGACTCGGCCGACTGCGCCATCGGCTACGAGGCCGCCGAGATGGTCCTCAAGGGCATCCGCGGCTTCCGGGACGACTACGAGTCCCACGTGACCACCGGCCGCTGCACCTGCAACCTGGACCAGCCGGTCCCCTGCGTGGCCCAGTGCCCCGCCGGGGTGGACATCCCCGGCTACGTGGCCCTGGTGGCCGCCGGGCGGTACGCCGACGCCGTGCGCCTCATTCGGAAAGACAACCCCTTCCCCGGCGCCTGCGGCCGGGTCTGCGAGCACCCCTGCGAATCCCGCTGCCGCCGGAATATGATTGAGGGCGCCGTGAACATCCGCGGCCTCAAGCGCTACGCCGTGGACCACGCCGGCGTCGTCCCGCCGCCCCCCTGCGCCCCGGCCACCGGCAAGACCGTAGCCATCGTCGGCGGCGGCCCCAGCGGCCTCTCGGCGGCCTACTACCTGTCGCTGATGGGCCACAAGGTGACCGTCTACGAGTCCCGCCATCAGCTGGGCGGGATGCTCCGCTACGGCATCCCCAGCTACCGCCTCCCCCGGGAGGAGCTGCAAAAGGACATCGACGCCATCCTCGCCACCGGTGTGGAGGTCCATCTGGACACCCAGGTGGGCCGCGACATCGACCTGGGCGAGCTGAGCCGCCGGTTTGACGCCGTGTACATCTCCATCGGCGCCCACACCGACAAGAAGGTGGGCATCGAGGGCGAGGGCTCCCGGGGCGTCGTCTCGGCCGTGGAGATGCTCCGGGCCATCGGCGACGGAACCATGCCCGACTTCACCGGCAAGAACGTGGTGGTCATCGGCGGCGGCAACGTGGCCATGGACTGCTGCCGCAGCGCCGTGCGCCTGGGTGCCAAGACCGTGAGCGTGGCCTACCGCCGCCGCCAGCAGGACATGACCGCCCTGGCCGAGGAGGTCGAAGGCGCCCTGGCCGAGGGCGTTGAGATGCTGACCCTCATGGCCCCGGTGCGCATCGAGGCCGACGAGGAGGAGAACGCTGTGGCCCTCTGGGTCCAGCCGCAGCGGACCGGCGCCATCGACCGGGCCGGCCGCCCCCGTCCCGAGCCGGCCAATGAGCCCGAGCGGCGGATCCCCGCCGACATCGTCATCGTGGCCATCGGCCAGAACATCGAGCTCAAGGCCCTGGAGGACGCCGGCGTGCCCATTCACCGGGGCACCATCGCGGCGCTGCCCTCGGGCGGCGTCGAGAACAAGCGGGGCATCTTCGCCGGCGGCGACTGCGTCACCGGGCCGGCCACCGCCATCAAGGCCATCGCCGCCGGCAAGGTGGCCGCGGCCAACATCGACGAGTATTTGGGCTTCGAGCACGAAATCACCGTGGACGTGCAGATTCCCATGGCCTACCTGGGCGAGCGGCCCTCCTGCGGCCGCAGCGAGCTGCCCATGGAAAAGGCCTACGAGCGGAAGCAGGGCTTCGAGTGCATCGAGTGCGGCTTCACCCCGGAGGTGGCCCGGCAGGAGGCCGGCCGCTGCCTGCGGTGCGACCACTTCGGCTTCGGCGTGTTCAAAGGAGGGCGGGCGAAAACATGGTAAAGACAGTCACTTGCACCATCGACGGCGTGTCGGTCACCGTACCCCAGAACACGTCCATCCTGGAGGCCGCCCGGGGCGTGGGCATCCGGATTCCCACCCTCTGCTACCTGAAGGACCTGAACGAAATCGCCGCCTGCCGCGTCTGCCTGGTGGAGATTGAGGGGATCCACAAGCTGGTGGCCTCCTGCAACAACCACGTCTGGGACGGCATGGTCGTCCACACCAACTCCCCCCGGGTGCGCGAGGCCCGGCGGACCAATGTGGAGCTGATTCTCTCCCAGCACAACTGCGACTGCCCCTACTGCGTCCGCAGCGGCAACTGCGAACTCCAGCGGCTGGCCAACGATTTGGGCCTGAGCCATCTGGACTACCACAAGGAGCTGCCCGCCTCCCGGTGGGACGTGAAGTTCCCGCTGATTCGCGACGCGAGCAAATGTATCAAATGTATGCGCTGCATCCAGGTCTGCGACAAAGTCCAGAGCCTGAACGTCTGGGACGTGTGCAACACCGGCTCCCGGACCACGGTGGACGTGTCCGGCGGCCGGACCATCCGGGAGTCCGACTGCTCCCTCTGCGGCCAGTGCATCACCCACTGCCCCGTGGGGGCTCTGCGGGCCCGGGACGACACCCAGCGGGCCTTTGCCGCCCTCAACGACCCGGAGACCATCACCGTGGTGCAGATTGCCCCGGCCGTCCGAGCCGCCTGGGGCGAGAGTCTGGGCCTCCCCCGGGAGAAGGCCACGGTCGAGCGGCTGGTGGCCGCCCTGCGGCGGATGGGCTTCGACTACATCTTCGACACCGACTTCTCCGCCGACCTGACCATCATGGAGGAGGGCAGCGAGTTCCTCGAGCGGCTCCAGAACCGGGACCGGCACCCCTGGCCCATGTTCACCTCCTGCTGTCCCGGCTGGGTGCGGTTCCTCAAGTCCCAGTATCCGGACATGGTGGAAAACCTCTCCACGGCCAAGTCCCCGATGCAGATGTTCGGCGCCGTGGCCAAGAGCTACTTCGCCGAGCTGCTCCAGGTGGATCCCAAAAAGCTCTTCTGCCTGTCGGTGATGCCGTGCGTGGCCAAGAAGGCCGAGTGCGACATCCCGGTGATGAACGACGCCGGGGCCGGCCCCGACGTGGACCTGAGCCTGACCACCCGGGAGATTGACCGGATGATTCGGGCCGAGCACATCGACGTGACGGCCCTGGGGGAGGAGCCCTTCGATTCGCCCCTGGGCACGGCCTCGGGCGCGGGGGTCATCTTCGGCGCCACCGGCGGCGTCATGGAGGCGGCGCTGCGGACGGCCTACCACCTGGTCACCGGCGAGAACCCGTCCCCCGACGCCTTCCGGGACGTCCGCGGCCTGGAGGGCTGGAAAGAGGCCACCTTCGAGATTGCCGGCACACCCATCCGGGTGGCGGTGGCCAGCGGGCTGGGCAACGCCCGGCGGCTGGTGGACGCCATCCGCGCCGGGAAGGTGCAGTACGACTTTGTGGAGATTATGGCCTGTCCCGGCGGCTGCGCCGGCGGCGGCGGGCAGCCCATCCACGAGGCCCAGGAGCTGGCCGGCGTCCGGGGCGACGTCCTCTACGGCCTGGACCGGGTGAACCACCTGCGGTTCTCCCACGAGAACCCGTCCATCCAGCGGCTGTACGGCGACTATCTGATGCGTCCCCTGTCCCACCGGGCCCATCAGCTGCTCCACACCGACCATACCGCCTGGGAGATGCCCCTCTCCCCGAAGCTGCGCAAATAAACCCGCAAAGGCCCCGGACCATTCGGTCCGGGGCCTGTTTTATCGTTCGGCACGCCGGTGGCGGAGAAAGTCGGTTGATTTTTTTCCAGAGCGTGGTATACTGTTTTTACAGTATCCACTACGTAAAGAAGGGTTTTTCAATGACGAAAATTGACATTTTTTCCGGCTTCCTCGGGGCGGGCAAGACCACGCTCATCAAGAAGATGATTCAGGAGGCCTACCAGGGCCAGCAGCTGGTGCTCATCGAAAATGAGTTCGGCGAAATCGGCATCGACGGCGGCTTCCTCCAGGAGGCCGGCATCCAGATTACCGAGATGAACTCCGGCTGCATCTGCTGCAGCCTGGTCGGCGACTTCGGCAAGGCCCTCAACCAGGTCATCGAACAGTACCACCCCGACCGGATCCTCATCGAGCCCTCCGGCGTCGGCAAGCTGTCCGACGTCATCGCCGCCGTGGAGCGGGTCTGCCACGACGGCGTCGAACTGGGCGCCTGCGTCACCGTGGCCGACGCCACCAAGTGCCGGATGTATATGAAGAACTTCGGCGAGTTCTACAACAACCAGATTGAGACCGCCGGCACCATCTTCCTCAGCCGTATCGATTTGACCACCGAGGAGAAGCTCCAGCAGGCCGTGGCCCTGTTGCGCCAGCACAACCCCCGGGCCACCATCGTCACCACCCCCTGGCAGCAGCTGACCGGCAAGCAGCTGCTCGAGGCCATGGAGCAGAACGTCACCCTGGCCGCCGAGCTGGCCGGCCTGGCCGAGGAGACCGTCTGCCCCGTCTGCGGCGGCCACCATGACCACGAGCATGACCATGACCACGACCATGCGCACGACCACGAGCACCACCATGCGCACGACCATGACAGCTGCGGCTGCGGCCATGACCACGATGACCACGACCACCATGACCACCACGGCCATCACCACCACCACGCCGACGAGGTGTTCACCTCCTGGGGCGTGGAGACGCCGAAGAAGTTCACGGCCACGGGCATTGCCGCCATCCTCCGGGACCTGGGCGACGAGGCCGCCTACGGCCAGGTCCTCCGGGCCAAGGGCTACGTGGAGGGCGAGGACGGCCGGTGGATCTACTTCGACTACGTCCCCGGCGACCCGGACATCCGGGACGGCGCCCCGGCGGTGACCGGCCGGCTGTGCGTCATCGGCGCAAAGCTCCGGGAGGACGCCATCGCCCGGCGCTTCGGCGTCTGAGGAGGCCCGGACCATGACGCCGATTCCCGTCTACGCCTTTACGGGCTTTTTGGAGTCCGGCAAGACGAAGTTCATCCAGGAGACCCTGGAGGACCCCCGGTTCAACGCCGGCGAGCGGACGCTGCTCATCGTCTGCGAGGAGGGCGAGGAGGAATACGACTTCACCGCCTATCCCCACGACACGGTCTACCTGGAGACCGTGGACGACTACGACGCCGTGACCACCGAGACCCTTCTGGCCTGGCAGCGGAAATACCGGGCCCAGCGGGTGGTGGTGGAGCTGAACGGGATGCAGATGGTGGGCGCCTTCTACGAGAAGATGCCCCAGCACTGGCAGATTGCCCAGGAAGTGATGTTCGCCGACGCCCGGACCATCCTCAGCTACAACACCAACATGCGCGCCCTGGTGGTGGATAAGCTCCAGGGCTGCGAGCTGGTGGTCTTCAACCGCATGGAGAAGGGCCGGGACGTGATGCCCTTCCACAAGCTGGCCCGGGCCCTGAACCGCCGGGTGGACATCATCTACGACTACACCGACGGCACCACCCAGTTCGATGAAATCGAAGACCCCCTCCCCTTCGACCTCAACGCCCCCACCATCGAGATTGGCGACGAGGACTACGCCGTCTGGTACCGGGACCTCTCCGAGGAATCCCAGAAGTACGACGGCAAGACCGTCCGCTTCAAGGCCCAGGTGGCCCGGCTCCGGCGGGAGAAGGAGGGCTGGTTTGCCCCCGGCCGCTTCGTCATGACCTGCTGCGTGGAGGACATCCAGTTCATGGGCATCCCCTGCCGGTTTGTGGGCAGCGGCGGCCTCAAGACCCGCAGCTGGGTCCAGGTGACGGCGAAGATTGCCGTCCAGAAGCACCCGCTCTACAAGGGCCAGACCGGCCCGGTGCTGACGGCCCTCACCGTGGAGCCGGCCCAGCCGGCCCAGGAGGAGGTCTGCACCTTCTAACGGCCCGCAGACGAATCCCCCGCCCTCCCAATCCGGGAAGGCGGGGGATTTTGGATTGCCTTACGTGTCGTCGGGCTTGGACGGGAGGTCCTTCAAATCGTAGGGCGTCGTCTGGTAGACGTAGTAGTTGAGCCAGTTGGAGTAGAGCAGGTTCGCGTGGGCCCGCCAGGTGACCATGGGCGGCTGGGTGTCGTCGTCGCCGGGATAGTAGTTCTTCGGCGGCCGGATGGGCAGCCCCTGGTTCTTGTCGCGCAGGTACTCCCGCTCCAGGGTCCGGGGGTCGTACTCCGAGTGGCCGAGGATGAAGATCCGCCGGCCCTTGCGGGTGGTGACGGCGTAGACGCCGGCCTCCGGCGACGAGGCGAGGATCCGCAGGCTGGGCACCCGCTCCACGTCGGCCCGGTCGATGGTGGTGTGGCGGGAGTGAGGGGCCATGAAGGTGTCGTCAAAGCCCCGGAAGAGAATCGAGCGCTTGTACTCCACCTGGTGGGGGAAGATGCCGAACATCTTCTCGGGCAGCTCGCGCTTCTGGATGCCGTAGTGGTAGTACAGCGCCGCCTGGGCGCCCCAGCAGATGTGGAACGTGGAGTGGACGTTGGTGGTGCTCCACTCCATGATGTCGCACAGCTCCGGCCAGTAGTCCACCTCCTCGAAGGGCAGCTGCTCCACCGGCGCGCCGGTGATAATCATGCCGTCAAACTTCCGGTGCTGCACCTGGTCGAAGGTCTTGTAAAAGGTCAGCAGGTGCTCCGTGGGCGTGTTCTTGGCCTGGTGGGTGGACATGTGCATCAGCTCCATGTTCACCTGGAGGGGCGTGTTCCCCAGGAGGCGGGCCAGCTGGGTCTCGGTGTCCACCTTCGTGGGCATCAGGTTGAGAATCAGAATGTCCAGCGGCCGGATGTCCTGGGTCATGGCCCGGGTCTCGGTCATGACGAAGATGTTCTCGTCCAGGAGGGTCTTGGTGGCCGGCAGGTCGTTGGGAATCCGAATGGGCATGGGCGGCCCTCCTTCCTCAGATTTGGGCCAGGGCCTGGTCCAGGTCGGCAATCAGGTCCTCGGCGCTCTCCAGGCCCACCGACAGGCGGACCAGGTCCGGGCTGACGCCGGCGGCGGCCAGCTCCTCGTCGTTCATCTGCCGGTGGGTGGTGCTGGCCGGGTGGAGGCAGCACGTCCGGGCGTCGGCCACGTGGGTGGCGATGGTCGCCACCTTCAGATGGCCCATGAAGGCCTCCGCCGCCCGGCGGCCGCCCCGGACGCCGAAGCTGACGACGCCGCAGGAGCCGTGGGGCAGGTACTTCTCGGCCAGCGCGTGGTAGGGGTCCCCGGGCAGGCCGCAGTAGCGGACCCAGGCAATCTTCTCATGGCCCTGGAGGTGCTCGGCCACCGCCTGGGCGTTGGCGCAGTGGCGCGCCATGCGGACGTGGAGGCTCTCGAGCCCCACGTTCAGCAGGAACGCGCTCTGGGGCGACTGGCAGGACCCCAGGTCCCGCATCAGCTGGACCGTGGCCTTGGTGATGTAGGCGCCGGGGCCGAACTTCTCGGTGTAGACCACGCCGTGGTAGCTCTCATCCGGCGTGCAGAGGCCGGGGAACTTCTCGGCGTGGGCCGCCCAGTCAAACCGGCCGCTGTCCACGATGCACCCGCCCAGGGCCGAGGCGTGGCCGTCCATGTACTTGGTGGTGGAGTGGGTGACGATGTCCGCCCCCCAGGCGATGGGCCGGCAGTTGACGGGCGTGGCGAAGGTGTTGTCCACAATCAGGGGCACCCCATGGCTGTGGGCCGCCCGGGCGAACTTCTCGATGTCCAGGACCGTCAGGGCGGGGTTGGCGATGGTCTCGCCGAAGACGGCCTTGGTGTTGGGCCGGAAGGCCGCGTCCAGCTCCGCCTCGGAGCAGTCGGGGTCCACGAAGGTGACGGCCAGGCCCATCCGCTGCATGGTCACCGAGAGGAGGTTGTATGTCCCGCCGTAGATGGACGAGGAGGCCACCACGTGGTCGCCGCAGCCGGCGATATTGAACACCGCAAAGAAGTTGGCCGCCTGGCCCGACGAGGTGAGCATCGCCGCCGCGCCGCCCTCCAGCTGGGCAATCTTGGCAGCCACGTTGTCGCAGGTGGGGTTCTGGAGGCGGGAGTAGAAGTACCCGCTGTCCTCCAAATCAAAGAGCCGGCCCATGGCCTCGCTGGTGTCGTACTTGAACGTCGTGCTCTGGATGATGGGCACGGCCCGGGGCTCGCCGTTTCCGGGGCGGTAGCCCCCCTGGACGCAGGTGGTCTCGATGCGGTAATTGTCCATGGAATGTTCCTCCTTGTGATGTCGCCAAACGGCCGGTTGGTCCGGGCGGCGGCCGCGCAGCAAAAAACGCGCCCCTGCCTGTGCAGCAAGGACGCGGTCAGCGCGGTACCACCTTGGTTCTCCCCGCCCTCGCGGGCCGGGGACTCAGCGGGTACCCTTCGATACCCTGGCGCGGTAATGGGCGCACCCAGCGCAGCCTGTTCCCCCAGCGGGAAGTCGGTGCGCGGCTCCGGGGCCATGTTCCGCCGGGTGCGTCGGGCTTCCTCTCACCTTCCGAAGCTCTCTTGGCCGCGCAGCAGGGCG
>CAJFNZ010000128.1 GCA_904395905.1 uncultured Oscillospiraceae bacterium
CAGATGCGGGTCTCGATGCCGGTGAGCTCCTCGATCTCCTTGGCGATGCGGTTGGTGGCGGTGGTGTGGATCCGGTCGATGGCCTCGGTGGCGATGTCCACGGCCGAGTGGAAGCCGAAGGTGACGTCGGTGCCGTAGATGTCGTTGTCGATGGTCTTGGGCAGGCCGACGATGTTCAGCCCCTCCTCGGAGAGGAGGTTGGCCGTCTTGTGGGTGCCGTTGCCGCCCAGGCAGAGGAGGCAGTCCAGCTTCATCTCCTTGTAGTTTTTCTTCATGGCGTCCACCTTGTCCACATCGTCCTCGCCGATGACGCGCATGAGCTTGAAGGGGGTGCGCTTCGTGCCGAGGATGGTGCCGCCCACGGTGAGGATGCCGGAGAACTCCTGGGGCTGCATGATGCGCCAGTCGCCGCTGATGAGGCCGGCGTAGCCGTTGGAGATGCCGATAATCTCCACGTCGGAGCCCATGCGCTGGTAGAGGGCCTTGGCCACGCCGCGGATGGTGGCGTTGAGGCCGGGGCAGTCGCCGCCGGAGGTGAGGATGCCGACTCGAATTTTCATGTAGATTCCCCCTGTTTCTCAAGTATCTGATTCTAGAGTACCCGTTTCCCGGCCGGTTGTCAATGAGAACCGGGGCCGCCGGAGAAAAAAGCTGCGGCCGGACGAACAAGCGCCCGGCCGCCGGGCGGCACGGGCGCAAGGATTGGGATGCTCCCAGTATAGCGGGAATCGGGCGGCGGCGCAAGCCCCCCGGGGGGAATCCAACGGCAAAAAAGTTCAGGCGCCGACCACCTGGCGGCCGCTCAGATAGACGGCCTCCACCTGGCTGAGGGCCGAGATGTCCTCGAAGGGGCGGCCTCGGACGGCGATGACGTCGGCCTCGTAGCCGGCCTGGAGCAGGCCCGTGCGGCCGCCGATGCCCAGGGCCTCGGCGCCGTTGCGGGTGGCGCAGGCGATGGCCTCCAGCGGCGTCAGGCCCAGGCGGACCATCCACTGGCACTCGGTGGCCACCGGGGCGGCCTCGGGGTAGTCGCAGCAGTCGGTGTCGGTGCCGCAGGCCACCCGGACGCCGGTGTCGTAGAGGGCCTTGAAATTTTTCTCATACGTCTCGCAGCTGTCGCGCAGGTAGGCCACGTTGTTGCGCATGATGTCGTCGATGTGGCCGCTGCTCTCCACCTGCTGGAGGCTGTACTCGAAGACGTAGATGGTGGGCACCCAGGTCTGGCCGTTCTCCCGCATCTGGCGGCACTGCGCGGCCGTCAGGTGGGTGCCGTGCTCGATGGTGTCGCAGCCGGCGTCGATGCACATCTGGATGGACGGGCCGTAGCCGGCGTGGGCGGCGACGCGGACGCCGAAGCGGTGGGCCTCCTCCACGGCGGCGGAGATCTCCTCCTGGCGCATCTCCTCGCCGCGGTAGCCCTCGCTGGTGAGGAGCTTGATGCAGTTGGCGCCGGCCTTCAGGTTGGCCCGGACGGCCTTGCGGACCTCCTCGACGCCGTCCACCTCGACGCAGGCGTCGGCGGGGAGGGTGCTGCCGTGGCCGCCGGTGATGCACAGGCCCCGGCCGCAGGTGAAGATGTGGGGCGTATCCAGGTAGCCGGCCCGGGCGGCCTTCGTCAGGGCCACGCCGATGTAGTCCGCGGACGAGACGTCGCGGATGGTGGTGACGCCGGCCCGGAGGGTGTCGGCCATGCGCCGGGCGGCGAACAGCGCCCGCAGCGCCGGGGAGCGGAGAAAGTCCTCCCGGTTGGGCTGGCCGTCGAAATAGGCGATGTGGTTGTGCAGATCGATCATGCCCGGCATCAGCGTGGCGCCTGGGAACGTCTGCACCCGGTCCCCGGGGCGGGCGGCCCGGACGGACTCGGCCGGGCCCACCATGGTGATGAGGCCGCCGTCCAGCCGGACGGCCCCGTCCTTCAGGACGGTCCTGCCGTCGCCGGTGACCAGATAATCGGCTTGCAGTATCATGGGAATGGCTCCTTTCTTCTCTGAGGTGACTGTGTCGATTATACGCCCTTTTGGGAAGCGGCGCAAGGGTGCGGCGGCGGTGACCGATTTTCAGAAAGTTGCCCGATGTCCCATGCGTCAGATTGTCGATTCTGCCGCTAGCGCTGCGCCGGTGTCTGTGGTAGAATAGTCGTGTACCGCACGGCGAAGCCGGCGGAAATTCACTGTGAACTGGAGAGAAATGACATGAACCAGAGGGTGAGAGCCCACTACATGGTCCTGGCGCAGGCGACGGGCCTGACGTTCGACGAGACAGGCGGGGCCCTTTATGGTCAGCGGGAGGGTTTCAGCATCGTGGTGTCGGCGCCCAGCGAGAGCTATCCCTATATGCTGGCTGTCACCGTATCGGCGGCGCGGCCCGGCGGCCCGCTGACCAAGGAGGAGCGCAAGCAGTTCTGCCGGGAGAACAAGGCCGTGACGGGGCTCACCCAGAACGGCGCAGTCATCCGGGCGTCCATCCGCAATACCGGCAATCAGGAAAAGCTGGCCGGCTACCTGGGGGAGACCCTGCGGGCGCTGACGGGCTTTCTGCGGGCCGGCGGCTTCCACGGCTGCTGCCAGTCCTGCGGCCGCACCGAGGATGTGGCGCCCTCCAACATCGGCGGGGACTACCTGCACCTGTGCCCCACCTGCTTTGAGGCCATCCAGCAGAACCGGACGATGGCCGAGTCTATCCGCGCCCAGCGGCCGGAAAACGTGGTCGGCGGCATCGTCGGGGCGCTGCTGGGTTCCCTGGTGGGCGTGGTATGTATTGTGCTGCTGAGCCAGCTGGGCTTTGTGGCGGCGGTGTCCGGCATCATCATGGCCGTGGGCACCCTCAAGGGCTACGAGCTGCTGGGCGGGAAGCTCTCGGGCAAGGGCATCGTCATCTGCGCCGTGTTGGTGCTGGCGATGACCTACGTGGGCGATTTGGTGGACTGGGGCATCGTGGTTTCCCGGTCGCTGGAGGCCGATTTGTTCCTCTCCATCCGCGCCGTGCCGGCGCTGCTGGAGGCCGGGGCCATCGACGCGGGGGCCTACTGGATGAACCTGATTCTTCTCTATGTGTTCGTGCTGCTGGGCGCGATTCCCACGATTCTGGCGGCCTTGAAAAACCAGCGGAACACCGGCCGCAGTTACCATCTGGGCGTCCGGTGACGGCACCGTTTCCGGAGAAATCGGGGGCGGGGCGGCGTGTCCGCCCCGCCCGTTTGTCATTTGCCGGGCCATTCTTTGGACACAGCGGCCAAGATGGCAGTTGCCTTTTTCCGTGGGGGGCGGTATACTATTCTCTGCCATGCCATGAGGAAAGGAACCGCATGATATGAAACGAATTGCAATCGTCACCGACAGCAACAGCGGCATTACCCAGGCGGACGCCAGACGCCTTGGCGTCTCGGTGCTGCCCATGCCCTTTACCATCAACGGCCAGCTGTACTTTGAGGAACTGACCCTGAGCCAGGAGGAGTTCTACCGCCGCCTGGAGGAGGAGGCCGACATCTCCACCTCCCAGCCGGCCCCCGGCGACGTGACGGAGCTGTGGAACCGGCTGCTGGAGGACCACGACGCCGTGGTGCACATCCCCATGTCCAGCGGCCTGAGCAGCTCCTGCCAGTCGGCGCGGATGCTGGCCGAGGGCTATGACGGCCGGGTGGAGGTGGTGGACAATCAGCGGATATCCGTCACCCAGCGCCAGTCGGTGCTCGATGCCCTGTACCTCCGGAGCCGCGGGGCCACCGCCCGGGAGATCCGCGAGACCCTGGAGGCCCGGAAGTTTGAATCGAGCATCTACATCTCCCTGGAGACGCTGAAGTACCTGAAGAAGGGCGGCCGCATCACCCCGGCCGCCGCGGCCATCGGCACGGTGCTGAACCTGAAGCCGGTCCTCCAGATCCAGGGGGAGAAGCTGGACGCCTATGCCAAGGTCCGGGGCAAGAAGGCCGCCCGGCGGACGATGGTCGAGGCGATTCAGAAGGACATCGACAACCGCTTCCCCAACCAGTGGGCCGACGGCTCCCTGCGGCTGGAGATTGCCTACTCCGGCAACCGGGAGGAGGCCCTGGACTGGCGGCGGGAGCTGGAGCTGGCGTTCCCCAACCGCGCCTTTGATGTGGCGCCGCTCTCGCTGAGCGTGGCCTGCCACATCGGCTACGGCGCGCTGGCGGTGGGCTGCTCCGTGGCGGTGGCGCCCGAGGGATGGCAGCACCAGGAGGTCTGACCGCCAAACGCCGCACGGAACTCGATAGAACCAGGAAGCCCCGCCGGATTGCCGGCGGGGCTTCCTGCGCATACGGCGCGGCCCTCCGGCATAGGTTGTACCACCTTGAAAACGGAAGGGCTGATTCTATGTGCAAACGTCTTCTCGCCGCCTGCCTCTGCCTGGCGGCGCTGCTGGGCCTCCTGCTCCCGGCGGCGGCCGCCGCCGGGCCGGAGATTGCCGCTCCCTCGGCCATCCTCATGGATGCCGCCACCGGGCAGATCCTCTACGAAAAGAACAGCCATGAGCGGCTCCGCCCCGCCAGCGTCACGAAAATCATGACGCTCCTCCTGGTCATGGAGGCCCTGGAGCGGGGCCAGCTCAGCTGGGACGCCCCCATCACCGCCTCGGCGGCGGCCGCCGCCAAGGGCGGCAGCCAGGTCTACCTGGAGGAGGGGGAGCAGATGTCCATGGATGAGATGCTCAAAGCCGTGGTGGTCTCCTCGGCCAACGACTGCGCCACGGCGCTGGCCGAGGCCGTGGCCGGCAGCGAGGCCGCCTTTGTGGACCAGATGAACGAGCGCGCCGCCCAGCTGGGCATGGAGGACACCCACTTCGTCAACTGCACCGGCCTGGACGACGAGGCCGACGCCGCCGAGCATCTGACCTCCGCCTACGACATCGCCCTGATGTCCCGGGAGCTGCTGACCCACGACGCCATCCGGGGCTACGCCACCATCTGGATGGACACCGTCCGGAACGGGCAGTTCGGCCTGGCCAACACCAACAAGCTGGTCCGCTTCTACGAGGGGACGACGGGCCTGAAAACCGGCTACACCCAGGCCGCCGGCCACTGCCTGTCGGCCTCGGCCAAGCGGGAGGGCATGGAGCTGATTGCCGTGGTCCTCAACTGCGCCTCCTCCACCGACCGCTTCCAGTCGGCCAAGGCGCTGCTGGACTATGGTTTTGCCAACTACGCCCTGCTGACCCCGGAGCCGGCGGAGCCTCTGGCGCCGGTGCCGGTCCTGCTGGGGGCGGCGGAGACCGTCGCGCCGGTCCTGGAGGGGGCGGAGCCGGTGCTGGTGGACAAGAGCCTCCAGAACCAGGTGGAGACCTCCGTGGAGCTGGCCGAGGCCGTCACCGCCCCGGTGGCCCAGGGACAGCGGCTGGGGACGCTCACCGTCACCGCCGGCGGCCAGATGGTGGCCACGGTGCCGATTGTGGCGGCCGAGGCGGTGGAGCGGCTCAACTGGTGGCAGCTGACGGCCGAAATCCTCCGGAACGTTTTCCTGACGGCCTAAAGCCGCCGGAGCTCCGCCTGGAGGTCCTCCAGGAACCGGGCCGCCGGGATGCCGTCCATCTGGGTGTGGTGGAACTGGAAGGAGATGGGGAGCCGCGTCCGCAGCGGCCCGCGGCGGTACCGGCCCCAGATGAGGAAGGGGTTGTTGTAGACCCCGGCATAGAGGTTCACCGCCCCGTCGATGTCGTACCGGGCCAGGGCCGACGTGCCGATGACCATGCAGTCGTCGTCCAGCGCCAGGGCCTGGCCGGTGCGCGCGACCTGGCCGGTCCGGGCGAGGTAGTCCTGCTGGAACGCGGCCAGGCTGTCGGAGACGGGGATGTCGCACGTGGCGATGCCGCCGTCCGCGGTGGCGACGACCACGCTGACGGCCAGGCGGTCGTATTCCATCAGCGCCTGCCCGACCGGGAGCCGGTAGAACGCGGGGGTCCGGGCAGCCGCCCGGCCGATGGCCCAGCAGAGGAGCATATTGAATTTGTACCCGTGGCGGCGGGCGGCCCGGCACGCGGCCGTCACGTCCAGGGTCTTGAACAGGGTCACCATGGGCATGGGCGCCTGCATCCAGAGGGAAAAGGCCAGGGCCCGGTTGGTCCGGCGGGGGTCGAGTTCGCGTGGCATGGGGCAGTCCTCCTTTGTTCACAGCCAATTTGCGGAGATTCAGTATACCACGGCGGGCCGCCGGAAACAAGGCGGCCCGTTGTGTTTTTGCCCGCGCCGTAGTATACTATATTGCAATACCTGACAGACTCTCTTGCGGAAGGGGTTGCCCATGCTCAACGTCGATATTTCCAACATTTGGTGCAGCGTCTCTCTGCCGACGCTGCTCGAGAGCGAGGAGGAAATTGCCAACGCCCACAGCGCCCTGACGGACGCGCCCGGGGCCGACTTCCTGGCCTGGCTGGACGGGGACCTGCAGCCCGAGGCGGCGCAGATTGCCGAGGCCGCCGGGCGGATTGGCGAGATGGCCCAGGTGCTGGTGGTGGTGGGAAACGACAGCGCCGTTCTGGGGGCCCGGGCGGTGCTGGAGCTGCTGCGGGGCCGGCGCCACAACCTGCGGCCGGGGCTCCAGGTGCTGTTCACCGGCAGCGATTTCTCCACGCAGGCCTGGCACGGCCTCAGCGAGCTGCTGGAGGGCCGAGACTTCTGCGTCCAGGTGGTGGGCCGCCACGGGGACGGCCTGCCCGAGGCCGTGGCCACGCGGGCCGTCCGCTGGCTGCTGGAGCGGCGCTACGGCACCGAGAAGGCCCGGGAGCGGGTGTTTGTGGCCACCGACCCCACCCGGGGCCCGCTGCGGGAGATTGCGGCCGCCGAGGGCTACGCCGCCTTCCCGCTGCCCCGGACGCTGGCCGGCCACGCCAGCGCCCTGGCCCCGGCGGCCCTGCTGGCCCCGGCGGCCGCCGGCGTGGACGTGGGCCGCGTGCTGGCCGGGGCGGCCGCGGCCCGGCCGCTGCTGGAGCTGCGGACGTTCGACAATCCGGCCTGGCTCTACGCCGCCGGGCGGACCATCCTCGCCCGCCGGGGCAAGCGGGCGGAGTATTTCTGCCCCCAGGAGCCCGACGCCGAGGCGCTGGCCCGGTGGTGGCAGCAGCTGTTCGGCGGCCGCGCCGTCCTGGCGGGGGACGGGCTGCTGCCGGCCGTAGCCCGGCTGCCGGCCGACTGGCAGCAGATGGCCGCCCTCTTTGCCGACGGGGCGAACCCCCTGATGGCCACGTTCCTCCGCTTCCAGCCGCCGGCCCAGAAGGTGCCGGTGGAGATGGACTGGAAGAACTTCGACAACCTCAACTGCCTCGAGGGCTACACGCTGGACTACCTCCAGGACCAGGCGCTGCTGGGGGCCATCCAGGCCGCCGCCGACGGCGGGGTGCCGTCCCTGGTCATGGACTGCGGCCCCCTGGCCGAGGAGACGGCGGGGGAGCTGCTGTACTTCTTTGAGCTGACCAGCTGCCTCTGCGCCGGGATGCTGGGCCGGGACGTCTACGAGGCGGAGGCGCCGGCGGCCTGGGCGGCGCACATGGACCGCCAGCTGGGCCGGAACGCGGACTGAGCGTCCCAGAAAAGCCGCGGGAGTTTTGGCCAATGTGACGGTTGAAAACTGTGTAAAAAGCTGATAAAATGGAGCCACGGACGAGGTGTAACCGTTCGACAAAAGGAGGTCTTTCCTATGGTTAAAGTGATTATGGGTCTTTCCGGCTCCGGCAAGACCAAGCAGTTGATTCAATCCATCAACGATGCCATCGCGACCGAGTCGGGCAGCATGGTTTGCATTGAGAAGGGCAACAAGCTGACGTTTGACATCGACTACCGGGTGCGTCTGATTGAGGCCAGCGAGTACCAGATGGGCAGCTTCACTTTCCTCAAGGGCTTCATCAGCGGCCTGCACGCGGGCAATTTTGATATTTCCCACATTTTCATCGACAGCCTGTACCGGGTCACCGGCAGCGCCGACCTGGCCGAGGTGGAGGCGTTCTTTGACTGGTGCAATGAGTTCGGCAAGGTCAACAACCTGAAGTTCACCGTCGTGGTTTCCGACGACCCGGAGAAGATGCCCGAGGGCATCAAGAAGTATTTCTAATCGCCCCCTGAACTGGAACGTTCTGCGAAGGACCGAACTTTGTCCGTTTGCTTATCATTCGCGGCCGGCCAGCCAGGCGCCGGCCGGCCGCGGCCGTTTGCCCTGCGGGGCGGGGAATGATAAAAAAGTGCTTGACAAATCCGGGACAGCATGATATAGTATATAAGCGCTCAGGAGACAGCTCCTGAACATATCGCGGCGTAGAGCAGTCCGGTAGCTCGTCGGGCTCATAACCCGGAGGTCGTCGGTTCAAATCCGGCCGCCGCAACCAAAAGTCCTGAAACCACAATGGTTTCAGGACTTTTCTTGTAATGGGCAGGGAATTTATCAGGAAATCTCAGCCGGCATCGGTCAGATTCGGGTATGCGCCGGGAGGAAAGAGATGGAAAGTCTCCGGGCAGCGGCGTGTATCGTATGCGGCAGGGCGCCGAAGGGGAAAGCGCGGCCGGATGAGATTCGACCGGCACGCACATCGAATCGGTCCCCGAAAAGGGCGGCGCTTATGTGCGGTTTCCCTATGACAAGCCGCTGCCGCTGGACCTGATTGGCGAGATTGCGGCGTGGTGCGGAAAGGAGTACGGAAAATAGCGGACTCGAGCCCGTCGAATGGTCGCCGCTTTTTTCGGAACCCCTTGACAATTCCACCGGCCCGCTGTATGATAACACTGTGATATAACTTTGTTATACGGAGGGCGAGATGGAGGAAAAGACCGGTACCACGCGGGAAAACATCCAATGGGCCGCCATGGCGGAGTTTCTGGACAAGGGGTTCCTGGGGGCCTCCCTGCGGCAGATTGTGAAGAACGCCGGGGTGACCACCGGGGCGCTCTACGGGTATTTTTCCAGCAAGGAGGCGCTGTTCGCCTCCATCGTGGAGCCCCACGCCGCCGCCCTGATGGGCCGGTTCATGGAGGCCCAGACCTCCTTTGCCGAGCGCCCGGAGGAGGAGCAGGCGAACAGCATGGGAGAGGAGTCCGGCCGGTATGTCCATTGGATGGTGGACTACATCTGCCGGCACCGCCAGCCGGTCAAGCTGCTCCTCTGCCGGGCGGAGGGCACCAGCTATGAGCACTTCGTCCACCACATGGTGGAAGTGGAGGTGGACAACACCCTCCGGTACATGGAGGTACTCCGCCGCCTGGGACGGGATGTCCCGGAGCTGAGCCGCTCCCTGTGCCACATCATCGCCAGCGGGATGTTCAACGGCCTGTTTGAAATCGTCATCCACGATATGCCCCGGGAGCAGGCCATGCGGGATGTGGAGCAGTTCCGGCGCTTCTACGCCGGCGGATGGCTGAAATGGATGGGGGCGTGACCCCCGTCTTTTTTGGATATAAGTTAGCAATAACTAACTTTCAAAAGGAGGCTGTTTGATGAAGCGGAAGAAACGGAGCGATGTGGCGGCCCTGCTGGACTATGCGGGGAGCCACAGGGGGCTGACCTATCTGGGCCTGGCCCTGTCGGCGGTGTCCATGCTGCTGAGCATGGCGCCATACATCTGCATCTGGCTGGTGGCCCGGGAGCTGATTGCGGCAGCGCCGGACTGGACGGCGGCGCAGGGGGTCGCGCGATACGGCTGGCTGGCGTTTGCCTTTGCAGTGGCGGGCATTGTGCTGTACTTTCTGGGGCTGATGTGCACCCACCTGGCCGCCTTCCGAACGGCGGCCAACATCCGCAAGCGGGGCGTGGCCCATGTGCTGCACGCGCCCCTGGGCTACTTCGATGCCAACGCCTCCGGCCTCATCCGGGGCCGGCTGGACGCGGCGGCCGCCGACACCGAAACCCTGCTGGCCCACAACCTGGCCGACATCGTGGGCACCGTCACCATGTTTCTCGCCATGCTGGGGATGATGCTCGCCTTTGACTGGCGGATGGGGTGCGCCTGCCTGCTGGCG
>CAJFNZ010000129.1 GCA_904395905.1 uncultured Oscillospiraceae bacterium
ACCCGTTCACCCTGGACTCCAAGGCCCCGGCCGGCGGCTATCAGGAGTTCCTGATGAACGAGGCCCGCTACTCCTCCCTGACCCGCAGCTTCCCCGAGCGCGCCACCGAGCTCTTCGCCCAGTCCGAGGAGAACGCCAAGGCCCGCTACGAGCACCTGATGCGGCTCAAGGCCCTCTACGAGGTGTAAACCTCCTCCCCTGCCCAACAAGCCCCGCGCCCATCAGGGCGCGGGGCTTTTGCGCTATTTCATCACGGGAATCAGAATCATTCCCGTCAGGGGGGCGTCGTCCTCCAGGCCGTTGGCGGCGCGGATGGCCTCGGCGGTGGTCCGGCAGCCCTTGGCCAGGGACCAGAGGGTGTCCCCCTCCCCGACGGTGCGGAGAATCACCGAAGGCCGGTCGGCGGTGTCCAGCCGCTCGTCGCTCATCTGCCCGCCGGCCAGGGTGGAGAACGTCTCCTGGGAGACCGTGTCCACCGTCATGGTGACCGTGCATCGGACCTCCAGCCCGTCCCCGGAAGGCACCGCGAAGGCCTCTCCGGACAGCCGCGCCGTCGGCCGGCACAGACACGTCTCCGACGCGTCCGTCCGGCAGGCGGCCTCCAGGCGCACCACGGCCCCCTGGAGCTCGTCGTCCTCGTCCCGGTAGAGGACCGCCGCCTGGGCCGGCAGCGTCACCGTCACGGCCTCGCCGTCCCGCTGGGCCACCGGGTCCCCCAGGTACACCTGGGTGTCCACCACGGCCTTTACCGGCGCCTGGAGCTGCGCCCGGATGGTCTCGGTGAACTGCTGGCTGTCCAGCCGCCCGGCCGCCTCCACCGGCCGCCACTGGGGCGTGAAGTCGTGGTAGAGGCTGTACGCGTCCTCGAGAATCTCCAGCTGCTCCGGCCCCACCACCGTACACTGGGCCAGCATCTGGAAGTTCACCAGCAGCCGCTTCCCCTGGCCGTTGGCGTCCTCCACATTGAGGTCCGTCAGGGCCACGTGGACCAGCAGCTCCTCCTCGTCGTATTCGTGGTCCAAATCCACGTACTGGGAGAAGGGCAGCTGGCACGACCAGCTGACCAGCTCCTCCTCCTCGGTCAGGTACAGCAGCTTCAGCTGCACCGTGCCCTTGAACACGCCCTTGCTGCCCACCAGCTTGGACTCCACCACCTCCACGTCGGCCTGATACTGGCACAGCTCCTCCATGGGGGCGCGGCCTGCCGGCAGCTCGGCCTCCTCGGCCATGGGGAACGGCTTCTCCGCGTACTCCAGCGCCCGGGTCACCCGGTAGACGGCCGTCCGGGTCTGGAGGTCCCCGGCCTCCTCCGGCGGCTGGAGGGTCAGCTCCTGGCAGGCCGGCTCATAGCCGACGACCGTGCCGCAGAGGCTCACCCGGACCAGCACCTTCCGGGAGTTGACAATCCGGGCATCCACGCTGCGGACCCGGCAGTCCACGGCCGCCCGGGTGTTCTCCGACAGGGCCGGATTCTCCATGCGCACCGTGAAGGGCAGATACAGGTGCAGGGCCCGGGGCGCGCCCTGGTCCTCGGGCACGTAGAGGACGCCGGCGTGGACGCCGCCGCTGATGCTCAGGCTGCCGGCGCGGTAATCCTTCCCCCGCAGCACCACCGCCCCAAAGGCCTGGAGAATCCGGCCCACGTCCGGAAAGCTGTCCGGGACGATGGTCTCGCCGGTCTCCTCCTGGGCGATGGCGCCGCAGAAGACCTCCCGCAGGAAGTCAGCCGATTTCGTTTCCAATACAAGCTCCATTGCGCTCACTCCTCGTACTTTCAATTCCCGCGGGTCCTGGATGTTCCCGCACGTCGGGCTATGGAAATATATACGCGGAGTGGGACAATGGTATGCCTGCCCTACTGGCGGATAATCCACCCCAGGACCAGGAGCCCCACCCCCAGCAGCACCGTGAAGAAGCTGCGGGGCACCAGCAGCGACAGCAGGAGCCCGGCCCCCAGGGCCATCATAATCGTTCCAACCGCCATGGCGCGTCTGCACATAAAAAACCGCCTCCTGCCAGCAGTATACGCAGGAGGCGGAAAAAAAGTCCCAAGTTCGGCGGTCACGGCGCGAGGCGCTCCGACCGCACCAGCAGCGCCCGGCCCCGGGCGACGGAGATCCGGGCCGGCCGCCCGACGGTCTCGTTGCTGACGGTCAGGCTGTCCCCCCGGCGGACTACGGCGTTTTCCAGGCCGTACTTGGCGTCGCGGATGGTGACGCCCTCCAGCCGGCGGTCCAACGGAATCAGAGAAAAGTAGCGGAACTGCCCGGGCGGCACCACAATCTCCCCGTCCGGGAGGCAGCGGATCTCGTTCCACGGATCCCAGACGGCGGCGTCGATGCCCTCCTCCAAAGCCGTCTCCAGCAGCTGGAGATTGGCCAGGTGGTGGTCCTGCCGCCCGCCGGTGCAGGCCGTGAACACCATCCGGCGGAATCCGCCGTCCCGGGCGCACTGGTAGGCCGCCTGGAGGTCGGTCAGGTCCTTCTCCGCAGGCAGCAGCACCTGCCGCGCGCCGGCCGGCGGAACACCGCCGGAGTCGCTGTCCCCCACGTAGACCTCCGCCCGGAAGCCGGCTGCCTGGGCGCAGAGGGTGCCGCCATCGGCGCAGATGACCGTGACCTGCCCCCGGAGGGGCTCCAAGAAGTCCCAGCTGGGGCAGGGAATCGAGCCGAATATCAGGGCTGTTTCCGTTCCCACGGCTTGACCTCCTTTGCCTTTTGATAGAGCAGCACGTAGCTCTGGTAGCGGGTCCGCTCGATGTCGCCCCGCGCCACGGCCTCCCGGACCCGGCAGCCGGGCTCGGCCAGGTGGGCGCAGTCCCGGAACTGGCACTGCCCCAGATACGGCGCGAAGTCCGGGAACGCGTACTGGAGGTTCTCCTCCAGCACCAGCTCCATCTGGTCGGTGTCGAAGGAGGAAAAGCCCGGCGTGTCCGCGATGTACGTGCCGTCGGCCAGGCGGTAGAGCTCCACATGGCGGGTGGTGTGGCGGCCGCGGCCCAGCTTGTCCGAGACGGCCCCCACCTGGATGTGGAACGCCGGGTCCAGCCGGTTGAGGATGCTGCTCTTCCCCACGCCGGAGTTGCCGGTGAACGCCACCACCCGGCCCCGGATGGCCTCGTGGAGGGCCTCGACGCCCTCGCCGGTCTCGGCGCTGGTGCAGAAGACCGGGTAGCCGGCGTGGCGGTAGATGTCGGCCAGGGGCGCGCCGTCCTGGAGGTCGCACTTGTTGACGCAGAGGATGACCGGCACGTTCTGGTCGCCGGCGATGGCCGTAATCCGGTCGATGAGGAAGGGCTCCGTCACCGGAATCACGCAGGAGGCCAGCACTACCAGCGCGTCCAGGTTGGCCACCGCCGGCCGGAGGAAGTGATTCCGCCGGGGCAGAATCGCCGTGACGGTGCCCTCGCCCCCCTGCCGGGAGATTGCAACCAAGTCGCCCACCAGCGGCGTCAGCTGCTCCTTCCGGAAGCGGCCCCGGGCCCGGCAGCGGACAATCTCCTCGCCCGTCTGGACGTCGTAGAAGCCGCTGAGCGCCTTGACAATGCGTCCTTCCATCACCGGCCCTCACCGAAGGTGATGAGGTCGCTCCACGCCTCCACGCTGTCGAAGTAGACCGCCACTGTCTGTGAGCCGGTGCCCCAGACCTGCAGCTGGATGCTGCCCAGCGAGGTGGAGACCTCCATGGGCTCCCCCTGGGGTACGCCGTCCACGGTCACCGTGACCACGGTGGTCTCCCGGTCCGTGGGAAGCAGCACGTCGATGGTGGCCATGGTCTCGGTGGGCGTCGTTTCCCCGGTATCACCGTCACCGGAGGAGGAGCCGTCGCCCGTCGTCTCACCGCTCCCCTGGTCGCTGTCGTCCGGCTGCTGCTCCTCAGGAGGCTGTTCCTCGTCCGGCGGCACCTCTTCGTCGGGGCCCCGGGAGACCAGCAGGTTGATGACGGTGCCCGGATTCACCTCGGTGCCCTGGTCGATGCTCTGGAAGAAGACCGTCCCCTCGGGCAGCTCGTTGGTCTGGTAGGACACCGAACCGCTGTCCAGCCCCATCTCATCCAGGCGGGCCAGGGCGTCGTCGATGTTCAATCCCACCAGCTCCGGCACCTGCACCGGCTCCACCGCCGGGCCGTTGCTGACGGTGAGGATGACCGCCTGCCCCTCCTGGAGGGCCTGGCCGGCAACGGGATCCGTGGAGATAATCTGGTCCTCCGGCACCGTGTCGTCATCCACCCGTTCCACCTGGATGGAGACGTAGACGGACAGGTTGCCCAGCGACGTCTCGGCATACGACAGCGTCTGCCCCACCAGAGACGGCATGGCCACGGTCTCCTGGACCTCGGGCCCGCTGGAAACCGTCAGCTCCACGGTGGCGCCCTCCTTGACGGTGGAGTAGGCCGCCGGGCTCTGGCCGATGATGGTGCCGTAGGCCGCGTCGTCGGTCACCCATGTGGCCTCCAGGGTCAGGTTGTCGTACGCGGTGTTGTTCATCACGCTGTCGTAGGTCTGGTCCACAAACTGGGGCACCGTCACGTCCTCGGTGGGGGTGAGCAGGTCCCGCAGGAACGTGTTGTAGAGAAACGCGAAAATTCCCACGGCCGCCAGAAGGATACAGACCACCCCGGCTATCACGGCCACCCGGTTCCCCTTGGGCGCCGGCGGCTCCGGCGCCCGCTCGGTCCGCCGGGGCTCCGGCGGGCGGGTGGGCGGGTTCCGGGTGGTGCTCCGGTCCGCCATCTGCCGGGGCTCGGCCCGCACCGGCTCCATCACCTGGGTCCGGTCGCTGAGGGACGGGGCCGTGAAATCAAAGACCACGTTGGGGTTTTTGCGGAATTCCTCCAAATCGGCCAGCAGGTCCGTGGCCGACTCGTACCGCTGGTCCAGGGCCGCGGTCATGGCGTGCATGGTAATCTGCTCCAAGCCCTTGGGGATGTTGGGGTTCAGCTCCCGGGGCAGCACCGGCGTGCCGTTGATGTGCTGGATGGCCACGGCCACCGGGGAGTCGCCGTCAAAGGGCGGCCGGCCGGTGAGCATCTCGTACATGACCACGCCGAGGGAGTAGATGTCCGTCCGCTTGTCCACGCGGCTGCCCCGGGCCTGCTCGGGGGAGATGTAGTGGACCGACCCCAGGGCCTCCCGGGTCAGGGTGCTCTGGGCGGAGGTAATCCGGGCGATGCCGAAATCGGCCACCTTGACGCTGCCGTCCTTGAGAATCATGATGTTGTGGGGCTTGATGTCCCGGTGGATGATGCCCCGGCTGTGGGCGTGCTCCAGGGCCTTGGCAATCTGGGTGGCGAAGTGCAGGCTCTCCCGCCAGTTCAGCTGGCCCTTCTGCTCCATATACTGCTTGAGGGTGATGCCGTCAATCAGCTCCATGACGATGTAGTCGGTGTCCCCCGAGTGGGAGACGTCATAGACGCTGACGATATTGGGGTGGGACAGCATGGCCACCGCCTGGGACTCGGCGTGGAACCGGCGGCGGAACTCCGCGTCCTGGGAGAATTCGTCCTTGAGGATTTTGATGGCCACCAGCCGGTTGAGCCGGTGGCACAGGGCCTTATAGACCACCGCCATGCCGCCGATGCCGATGACCTCGAGGATCTCATAGCGGTTATCCAACATCTTGCCGATGTAGTTGTCCATGGAAGGGTTCCTCCTGTCGTTGGGAATGGGGCCGGCGTCAGACGGTGGCCAAAACCACCGTCACGTTGTCCGGCGCGCCCCGGCTCTTGGCGATGTCCAAAAGCCGCTGGCAGCAGCCGTCCTTCTGGACGCCGTGGACCACCTCGAAGAGGATCTCCTGATCGGCCAGGACGTTGGACAGCCCGTCGGTGCAGAGCAGCACCGCGCCGCCGGGCCCCAGGGGCTGGCGGTAGACGTCGCAGGCCACCTGGGCCTCGGTGCCCACGGCCCGGGTGATGAGGTTCTTGCTGGGGTGGGTCTTGGCCTGCTCCCGGGTGATTTCGCCCCGGCGGACCATCAGCTCCACCAGGGAGTGGTCCACGGTGACGAAGCGGATGCCCTCCCGGTCGAAGAGGTAGGCGCGGCTGTCGCCGACGTTGGCGATGGTGGCCGCCTCGGGGGTCACCAGGGCCGCCACCAGAGTGGTGCCCATCCCCGCAAAGTCCCCGCTCACCTGGGACTGCTCAAAGACGGCCCGGTTGGCCAGGGCCACCGCCTCCCGGAGCATGCGGGCCGTCTCGCCCGGCTCCATGTCGGCCCGGTCCGTGCGGCGGATTTCCCCGACGAAGACCTCGGTGGCCAGGCGGCTGGCCACGTTGCCGGACTTGGCGCCGCCCATGCCGTCGCAGACCACCAGCAACAGCCGGCCGCCTTCCAGACGGACAATGTCGTAATAATCCTGGTTCTGCTTGCGGACGTTGCCCAGGTCCGTCAGTCCCCATGCTTCCATGGCGGTTCCTCCTTTGCGTCGTTGTCGGGCTGGCCCTGGATGTACCGGCGGCGCAGCTGGCCGCAGGAGGCGTCGATGTCGCCGCCCAGGGAGCGGCGGACCGTGGCCGGGATCCCCCGGCGCTCCAGAATCTCCTGGAACCGGGCCACCGCCTGGCGGCTGCTGGGCCGCAGGGGGCTCTCGGCCACGGGATTGAGCGGAATGAGATTCACATGGGCCGCCAGGCCGTGGAGCTTGGAGGCCAGAAGCCGCGCCTTCTCCTCCCCGTCGCTGACGCCGGCAATCATCGTGTACTCGAAGGTCACCCGGCGCCCGGTCTTGGCGAAGTAGCGCCGGCAGGCGTCCAGCACCGCGTCCACCGGGTACCGGCGGTTGACGGGCATGATGGCGCTCCGGGATGCGTCGTCCGGGGCGTGGAGGGAGACCGAGAGGGTCAGCTGGAGCCGCCGCTCGGCCAGGATGTCCATCTTGTCCACCAGGCCGCAGGTGGACAGGCTGATGTGGCGCATCCCGATGTGCAGCCCCTCCGGGCTGTTGACCAGTTCCAGAAACCGCAGGACATTGTCCAGATTATCCAGGGGCTCTCCAATCCCCATCAGCACGATATTGGAGACCTCCTCGCCGGAATCCAGCTGGGTGAACAGCACCTGGTCGAGCATCTCCGAGGCCGTCAGCCGCCGGACGAGCCCCCCCAGGGTGGAGGCGCAGAACTTGCAGCCCATGGCGCAGCCCACCTCCGAGGAGATGCAGACGGTGTTGCCGTGGCGGTAGTGCATCAGCACCGTCTCCACGCAGTTGCCGTCCTGGAGCTGCCAGAGGTATTTGACCGTCCCGTCCCGGGCCGACCGCTGGCGGCGGATGGCCTGGGGGCTGGTGATGGCGTAGCGTCCGGCCAGCTGGGCCCGCAGGTCCTTGGAGAGGTCGGTCATCTCCTCGAAGGACCGGGCGCCCCGGTGGAGCCAGCCGTACACCTGCCGCGCCCGGAAGGCCGGCAGGCCCTCGGCCCGAAACTGCTCCGTCAGCTCCGCCAGGGTCAGGGATTTGATGTCTGTCATGGCGCCCTCCTCAGCTTGGCGATGAAAAAGCCGTCGCACTGGTGGAGGCAGGGCAGCAGCGTCGCCATGGGCCCCGTGAGCCCCAGGGCCGGCGGCAGCTCCAGGGCCTCCGGGCGGAACTGGGGGTGGCCCTCCAGGAAGGCCTCCACCACCGCCTCGTTCTCCCGGCGGAGGATGGTGCAGGTGCTGTACAGCAGCACCCCGCCGGGGGCCACGTAGCGGCTGACGTTGTCGAGAATCCGCCCCTGGATTGCCGGCAGGGCCTCGGTGGCCGTCAGGTCCTTGTAGCGGATGTCGGGCTTCTTGCGGATGACGCCCAGGCCCGAGCAGGGCACGTCGGCCAGGACGGCGTCCATGCGCCCCTCCCAGGCCGGCTGGAAGGCCGTGGCGTCCTGCTCCCGGGCGGCGATGGACCGCAGCCCCAGGCGCGCCGCGCCCTTGGCAATCAGCGACACCTTGTGGGGGTGGAGGTCGCAGGCGAGAATGTCCCCCCGGTCCTCCATGTCCATGGCGGCGGCGAAGCTCTTGCCGCCGGGGGCGGCGCAGCAGTCCAGCACGTCCATGCCGGGCTTCAGGCCGGCGGCCGTCACCGCCAGCCGGGCGGCCGGGTCCTGGACCAGCACCAGTCCCTCCCGGAAGGCCTCCAGCGCCTCGACGCTGCCGGCCCCCCGGAGCAGATAACAGCCCGGCATCCACGGGTGCCGCTCGTAGGGGACGCCCTGCTCGTCCCAGCGGGCCCGGAGGGCCCGGTCGGAGATCCGCAGGCGGTTCACCTGGACCGCCGTCTCGGGGGCGGCGTTGTCGCAGGCCAGCAGCGGCTCCAGCAGCGCCTCCCCCACGTTCTCCCGGAGCAGCTCCACCAGGGGCGCCGGGTGGGAGTACCGGGTGGCCAGGTCCGGCGGCTGGGGCAGCGCGTCCCCCGCCCGGGCCAGGGAACGGAGGACGCCGTTAATCAGGCCGGCGGCCCGGTGGTTGGCGTACTTCTTCCCCTGCTCCACCGCCTCGTTAACGGCGGCGGAGACCGGGATCCGGTCCATGCAGGTTATCTGATACGCCCCCAGCCGCAGGATGTCCAGGACCACCGGCTGCAGCTTCTCCAGCGGCCCCTTGCAGAAGGCCCGCAGGTAGAAGTCCAGCAGCATCCGGTTCTGCACCACCCCGTAGCAGAGGCGGGTGGCCAGCGCCGCGTCCCGGCTGTCCAGCCGGTCCCGGCGCAGATACTCCTTCAAAACGCCGTCGGACCAGGCCCGGGTCTTCCGGCAGGCAATCAAGGCCGCCAGGGCCGTGGTTCTCGCGGACATGGCCGCCTCCTTTCGTCGCGTTACAGGGAAATCGGGTGGCCCCGGAAGTAGTCGGGGGCCGCCATGCGCTTGCCGCCCTCGGCCTGGAGCTCCTGGATGGTCACCACCCGCCCGCCGCCGCAGGCCACGTCCAGCCCGCCCTTGTGGAGGGCCAGCAGCGTGCCGGGCGCCTTTGCGGTGGTCTTGTCGGTGTAGGCCACCCGGTAGATCTTGAACCGGCGGCCGTCCAGCTGGGTTGTGGCCACCGGCCAGGGAATCAGGCCCCGGACGTGGTCCACAATCTGCCGGTCGGTCCGGCTCCAGTCGATGGGCGCCATGTCCTTGGTGAGCATCGGGGCGAAGGTCACCTGGCCAGGGTCCTGGGGCGTCCGGGTGACGGTGCCGTCGGCGATGGCCCGGACGGTCTCCGAGAGGAGCGGGGCCCCCAGCTCTGCCAGCCGCTCCAGCAGCTGGCCCGAGGTCTCCAGGGGGTCGATGGCCGTCTTCCGGGTGGCGATGATGTCCCCGGCGTCCATCTCGGCGGCCATATACATGGCGGTGACGCCGGTCTCATCGAGGCCGTTGAGGATGGCCCACTGGACCGGCCCGGAGCCCCGCAGGGCCGGCAGCAGGCTGGCGTGGAGGTTCACACAGCCCAGGGGCGGGATGTCCAGCACCCGTTGGGGGAGGATTTTCCCGTAGGCCACCACCAGAATCAGGTCCGGCCGCAGGGCGCGCAGTTCCTCCACCACGCCGTCGTCTTTGAAGGAGGCCGGCTGGTACACCGGCAGCCCCAGCTCCAGGGCCAGGGTCTTCACCTCGCTCATGGCCAGTTTCATGCCCCGGTTTTTGGGGGTGTCGGGCTTGGTGTAGACGGCGGCAATCTCCCAGCCGTCGTCGTGGAGCCGCCGCAGGCAGGTGGCGGCGATGGCGGGCGTCCCCATGAAGACAATTCTCATTGGCCGTCCTCCTCGTCGCCGTACAGCTCGGCCAGCTCCTCCTCGGTCAGGTAGCGCTCCACCTTTTCCGTGTACAGGTGGCCGTCCAGGTGGTCCAGCTCATGGCAGAAGCACCGGGCCGTCAGCTCCTCCCCCTCCCGTTCAAACCAGTTGCCGTTCCGGTCCTGGGCGCGGACCGTCACCCGTTCGGGCCGGGTGACGATGCCGAACTTCCCCGGCACGCTCAAACAGCCCTCCAGCCCCGTCTGTTCGCCGCTCTCGGCGACAATCTCCGGGTTGATGAGCTCGATGACGCCCTCGCCGGTGTCCACCACCACCACCCGGCGCAGGACCCCCACCTGGGGGGCCGCCAGGCCCGCGCCGTTGGCGTCGTGGAGCGTCTCCACCATGTCGTCCAGCAGCTGATGGAGCCGGGCGTTGAATTGCGTCACCGGTCGGGAGACCTTGTGGAGGGCGGCGTCCCCCTCGGTGAGAATGTTGCGCAGTGCCATTGGCATTACCTCCGTAGAATTTCAGAAATCATAGATAGGGATTGACATCGGCAAAGGCCGTCACGCCCCGGCTGCGGCTGTCCTTGGCGAACTGCCGCAGCTGCCCGGCCACCAGCTGCCGCAGCGGGCGGCCGTTGGCGCAGCAGAGGGTCAGCCGGTACCGGTAGCGGTTGTTGACCTTGGCCACCGAGGCCGGCGCGGGCCCCAGCAGGGCCGCGTCGCGCCGGGTGTACCCGGCCGCCGCCAGGGCCTCGGACAGCGCCTGACGGAACCGCCGCGCCCCGGCCACAACCCGGTCCTCCAGGCAGCCGGAGAAGGTGACGACCACCAGGTCCCGGAAGGGCGGGCAGGCCCGCAGCTGCCGCAGGCCAATCTCCATCTGGTAAAATCCGTCGTAGTCCTGCCGGGCCGCCAGGGTGATGACGGCGTTCTCCGGCGTCATGGTCTGGATGACGGCCCGGCCCCGGGCGCTGCCCCGGCCGGCCCGGCCCACCACCTGGGTGATGACGGAGAACGTGGTCTCCGCCGCCCGGTAGCCGTCGGAATAGAGGGACATATCCGCGTCCAGGACGCCCACCAGGGTCACGTTGTCGAAGTTGAGCCCCTTGGTGACCATCTGGGTGCCGACCAGCACGGGGATCTTCTCCTTTTCAAACCGCTCGAGCAGCTGGCGGTGGCTGTGAACCGCCGAGACGGTGTCGGCGTCCATCCGCAGGATCTCCGAGTCCGGCAGCAGGGTGTGGAGCTGCTCCTCCACCCGCTGGGTGCCCACGCCCATGGGCTTCAGGGGCCCGCCGCAGGCGGGGCAGGCCCGGGGCAGCGGCTCGGAGTGGCCGCAGTAGTGGCACATGAGCCGCCGGTTGGCGGCGTGGTACGTCAGGTGGACGCTGCACCGGGGACACTGGGGCACTTCGCCGCACTGGACGCACATCAGGTACCGGCTGGCCCCCCGGCGGTTGAGGAACAGAATGGCCTGGCGGCCGGCCTGAACCGTCTCGTGGAGGCGCTCCTCCAGGAAGCCGCTGATGGCCGTGCCGTTGCCCCGGCGCAGCTCCTCCTTCATGTCCACGATGTCCACCGGCGGCAGCGGCCGGCCGTTGTAGCGGGCCGGCAGCCGGTAGAGGCCGTAGTCCCCCCGCTCGGCGCGGTACCGGGTCTCCACCGACGGCGTGGCCGACCCCAGCACCACCAGGGCCCCCTCCCGGTGGCCGCGGTACAGCGCCACCTCCCGGGCGTGGTAGCGGGGGGAATTTTCCGATTTGTAGGTGTGCTCCTGCTCCTCATCCACCAGGATGAGGCCCAGGTTTTGGAGGGGCGCGAAGACCGCCGACCGCGTCCCCACCACCACCGGCGCGCCGCCGGCGCGGATCCGCTTCCAGGCATCGTACCGCTCCCCCACCCGCAGCGAGCTGTGGAGGACGGCCACCTGCCCGCCGAAACGGCCGGCCAGAACGCTCACCAGCTGAGGCGTCAGGCCGATTTCCGGCACCAGTAGCAGCGCCGTGCGGCCCTGCTCCAGGCACCGGGCAATCAGCTGCAAATAGACCGCCGTCTTGCCGCTGCCGGTGACGCCGTAGAGCAGGGCCGCCCCCGGCCGCGGCCGGTCCCACTGGGCGCAGAGGCCCCGATAGACCGCCTCCTGGTCCTCGGAGAGCGTCAGCGGCGGCGCCGGGGCCGGGTGCAGGTCCGGCTGCCGCTCCACCGGCACGTCCTCCAGCTGCACCAGGCCCAGGGCGGCCAGGCGGCGGAAGGTGGCCCCGGTGGCCCCGGTGAAATAGCCAATCTCCTTGGTGCTGCCCCGGCCGACGGCGCAGAGCAGCTCCAGCACCGCCTTCTGGACGGGGGCCGCGCCGCCCTTGGCGGCGGCGTAGGCGGCGGCCTCCTCCGCCGGCACGGCCAGGGAGGCCATCCGCTCGGTCTTGTCCGAGGCCTTGGCGCGGAGCTCCGTCGTCCCCTCCACCAGCCCTTTGGCCGCCAGATAGCGGAGGGCCTTCTGGAGGGCCGCCTCGTCGGGGAACTGCTGGCGCAGCCAGGGCAGCTGGGCCTCGCCGCCCAGCTCCTCCAGCCGCTCGAGGAGCTCCCGGGCCAGGGGCTGGCGGCAGACGTCCCGCCAGTCCACGCCGGGCCGGAGGGAAATCCGCTCCACGGCCCGGAACCACAGCCCCGCCGGCAGCATCGCCCGGATGGCGTCGTAAAAGGTGCAGAAATACCGCTCCCGGACGAAGGCGGCCAGGCGGAGGCCGGCCTCGTCCAGCACCGGCTCCCGGTCGAGGGCCTGGGTCAGGGGCTTCAGGTCCGCCCCCTCCCCCGGCTCCACCGCCAGCACCAGGGCCTCGGTGGGCCGGTTGCCGCGGCCGAAGGGCGCCAGGACCCGCATCCCCGGCGCCACGGTCAGCCCCGGCGGGATCCGGTAGGAGTAGGGCTTGTCGATGGCAAACACCGCCGCGGCCACCGCCGCCCGGGCAATCACCCGGAAGCCCCCTGAAACACGTTCAAGGCGTAGGCGGTCCGCGCCTGCGCCTTGAGGGTCCGTCTCACCGGAGGTACTCGTCCTTGACGGTGGCCGTCAGCTCCCCGTCGGCCACCTCCCGGATGGCCAGGGTCACGGGCTTGTCGGGCAGGGTCTCGTGGCGCTTTTCCGCCTCGATGGAGATCTGCCGGGCCCGCCGGGCCACCACGTTCACCAGCAAATACCGGCTGTCAATGTGTTTGAGCAGCTCGCTCATAGGGGGATATAACATCTCACTTGGCCTCCTTCAGATAGTGCAGCCGCAGGCAGGCGCGACATTTCTCGGCCAGCATGATGGCCTCAATCTCCGCTGCGGCGTGGTCCACGTCGTCGTTGACGACGATGTAGTCGTACTTTTCCGCCTGCTGGTACTCCCATCGGGCCCGTTCCAGCCGGGCTTCAATCTTGTCGGGGGGCGTGTCCCCCCGGCCGCGGAGCCGCCGTTCAATCTCCGAAAAGGAGGGGGCGGCCATGAAAATCAGCGTGGCGTCCGGCCGGCGCTTCTGGACCTGGAGGGCCCCGCAGGGCTCGATGTCCAAAAGCACGTCGATGCCCTGCTCCAGCATACGGTCAATGGGCTCCTCCGGGGTGCCGTAGCAGTTTCCCACGTACTCCGCATGTTCCAGCAGTGCATCGTTGTCCAGCAGCTCCTGGAACCGCTGGCGGCTGATGAAATAGTAACTCTCCCCCTCCACCTCGCCGGGGCGCATCTCCCGGGTGGTCACCGACACGGAAAAGCGCAGGGTCGGGTGGCGGCGCATCACCTCGTGGACGGCCGTGCTTTTGCCGACCCCCGAGGGGCCTGACAGGACGTACAGCTTTCCTCTCACCATAGTGTCTCCTCTTTCTTTGGCGTTAAGTCTCCTCTCCCTCGTCGGACGGGTCGCCCATGCGCCCGGCCACGGTCTCCGGCAGGATGGCCGAGAGAATCACGTGGTCCGTGTCCATGATAATCACCGCCCGGGTCCGCCGGCCGTAGGTGGCGTCGATGAGCATCCCCCGGTCCCGGGCCTCCTGGATAATCCGCTTGATGGGCGCCGACTCCGGCGAGACAATGGCCAGCAGCCGGCTGGAGGACACCATGTTGCCGAATCCGATGTTTATCAGCTTCATAGGCGCCTCCTACTCGATGTTCTGGGTCTGCTCGCGGATCTTCTCCAGCTCGGCCTTGATTTCCACCACGGTCCGGGCCTGCTCGACGTCGTTGCCCTTGGAGCCGATGGTGTTGGCCTCCCGGTTCATCTCCTGGAGCAGGAAGTCCAGCTTCCGCCCGATGGCCCCGCCGGCCGAGAGCATGGCCTCCATCTGGCTCAGATGGCTGCGCAGGCGCACCGTCTCCTCGTCCACGGCAATCCGGTCGGCATAGATGGCGGCCTCGGTGAGGATCCGGCTCTCGTCCAGGTTCTGGTTTTCCAGCACCTCCTGGAGCTTCGCCGTCAGCCGGGCACGGTACTCGGCCAGCGTCACGGGGCTCCGGGCCTCCACCTTTTCCACCAAGCGCCCAATCGCCGCCATGCGGCCCCGCAGGTCCTGCTCCATGGCCTGTCCCTCGGCGGTGCGCATGGCGTTGAAGGCCTCCAGAGCCCGGTCCAGCACGGCCAGCAGGTCTCCGGTCACCTGGGCCTCGTCGGTGTCGGCCTTCTCCACCAGGAAGATGTCCGGCAGCCGGGCCAGGGACGACACCGACACATCGTCCGTCACGCCGTACTCCTCGGCCATGGCTTTCATGGCCGTCAGGTATCCCTCCAGCACCGGCCGGTTCAGGGAAATCTGCACCCCGCTGCTGCTGGCCCCGGCCAGGGTCACAAAGACGTCCACCTTGCCCCGGGCCACAGACTCCTTCACCCGCTGCTTCAGGGCGTCCTCGGCAAAGGCAAAAATCCTCGGCAGCTTGACCGAGCAGTCCAGGTACCGGTTGTTGACCGCCCGCACCTCCACGGTAATCTCCCGCCCGCCGCGGGTCTCCACGGCCCGGCCGTAGCCGGTCATACTCTTTATCACTGGTTTTCCCTCCTGTCGGCCCGCAGGCCGGAAGCGCCGCCCGGCCCCGCAGGGCCGGGCCACGGGCGGCTACTCCCTGGTCAGGGACACCGCTGCGCTGTATTCTCCGATGGCGGCCACATCGCCGCCGCCGGCAATTTCAATGGTCACCGGCACGCTCTGGGTGCCTTCGCTGAGGCCGGACAGATCCACCACCGCCCGGATGTCGTCGGCGGTAATCTGTTCCACCTGGTCCACCGGGCCCCGGATGGCCACCGACAGCTGGACCGTCATCACGTCGGCCGTCAGGCCGTCGGGGACATTTTCCGGCACAAATTCCGTCACCCGGATGGTCTCCGTGGCCACCCGATTGGCGTTGATGCTGACATTGACCCGGACCGACTCCAGTTCCGCCACATTGACCAAATCGTTGGGCAGCGTCACGGGCATATCCTCGGACACGGCGTCCACCAGGGTGCTCAGGTCAAACTGGGCCACCGTGATGCTGTTGGTCCGCTCCAGGACCTCCGGCTCCCCGGCCACGGTGATGACGTTGGGCGTGCAGCTCCAAATCATGTCGGCGCTGGTCAGGCCGCCGCCGTCCACAAACTCCACCGTCAGGGGCACCTCCTTCATCAGGAGAACCGGCTGGCGGACCTCAATCGTGTCTACGGTGACGCCGTTGGCCGTCGCCGTGACATACTCCGATTCCAGCGGATTGCCGTCTGCGTCAATCAGCGTAAACTCGCAGTTCTGCACCACCGTCTCCGTCAGATCCGCCTGATCCAGGATGACCTGGACGTAGCTGACCTGGTTAATCAGGGACTCCGGCCCCTCCAGGGTCACCTCGTTGGGCGAGCACTCCATAGCCGCCGCGTAGTACCCCTCCGCCACGGAGCCCGAGAGGATGCCCCGGACCGGCACCGTCTTGCTGGTGAACCGTTCCACGGTGATACTGATGGTCCGCGGGGTCCCGTTGGCCGCCACATCGCTGTTGGCAACGCCGGTGGGATAGGCGATGCTGTAGGTCAGGGTGTACGTGTCGGGCTCCCGGATCCGGGAGACGTCCACCACGATGGAGATGTTCGACGAGGACAGCCGCCGCAGGGTCTGCCGGCTGCACGTGACCCGCAGGTCCACCGTGGCGTCGGCGCCGTCGGTGATAACCAGGTTGTAGTCCTCCCGGATCTGGTCGGCCCCGGTGAAGGTGACGGGAATATCGTCAATGGGCTCGTTGCTGACCTCCTGATTGACCACGGTCACCACGTAGACCCAGAGGCTGAAGGAGGCCAGCAGCGCCACAGCAATGGACAACAGCTTACTTTTCATGCTTTCCACCCTTTTTGGTCAGCCAGCGCCCCAGGCGCTCGTAGAACTTGGCCGGCTTCTCCGCCTGGGGCGTCGTCAGCTCGTTGACGAGGAGCCGCTCCAGGGTCTTGGCGGCCAGGTGCCGCTTGAGCATCCCGCCCACGGCCACGGAGATGGTGCCCGTCTCCTCCGAGACGATAACCACCACGGCGTCGGACGCCTCGCTCATGCCGATGCCGGCCCGATGGCGGGTGCCCAGGTCGCTGCTCAGATGGGTATTCTCCGACAGGGGCAGCACGCAGCCGGCCGCGGCAATGCGGGCCTGGCGGATGATGACGGCGCCGTCGTGGAGGGCCGCCTTGGTGAAAAACAGGTTCCGCAGCAGCTCGTCGGAGACAATGGCGTCGATGAGCGTGCCGGTCTTGAAGTATTCATCCAGCAGGTTGTGCCGCTCGAAGACAATCAGCGCGCCGGTGCGGGTCTTGGACATATTCTCGCAGGCGGTCACCACGGCCGCAATGGCCGCGCCCATGGGATGGGCCTCCTGCTTGCCGCCCAGCGCCTCCCGGATGGACCGGCTGCCCACCTGCTCCAGCAGCCGCCGCAGCTCCGGCTGGAACATGATGACCAGCGCAATAAAGCCCAGCTCCAAAATCCGGCTGAGGATGAAGTTCAGCGAATACATGTGGACCAGGCTGGTCACCCAGGTGACCAGCAGCAGCAGCACAATGCTCTTGGCTATCCGGGACGCCCGCGTGGAGCGAATCATGGTGATAACCTTGTAAAACAGGAAGGCGACCACCAGAATGTCCAGCACGTCGGTAAATTTAATTGTGGATATCGACGTTAAAATGCCGTTAAACAAGGTGGTCGGCATGGAATCCCTTCTCCCACGAACATCTGATATTTTGTTAATTATACTCCATAACGGCCGCCATGGCAAGTGGAAACCGCCGAGAATTTGGAAGGCGGGTTATTCTTGCATGGCCCGCAGGGCCTCCAGCGCCCCGCGGAGGTCCTCCTCGCCGGTAAAGTCCGACAGGCTCAGCCGGATGGTGCCGGCCTCCAGGGTGCCGGCGCTCTCGTGGGCCAGCGGCGCGCAGTGGAGCCCGGCTCGAACGGCGACGCCCAGGCGCCCGAGGGCTTCGCCGGCCTCCTCGCAGTCCCGGCCTTCCAGCTGGATGGAGACCACCGCCGACTGGCTCGGGCCGGCAAAGACGCGGACGCGGTCCATGGCCGCCAGCTCGCGGCAGAAGCGCTCCAGCAGCGCGCCCTCCCGGCGGGCGATGGCCGCGGTCCCCCGCTCCAGCACGTAGCCCAGCCCCGCGGCCAGGCCGCAGATGCCCGGCACGTTGTGGGTGCCGGCCTCGCCCCGGTCGGGCAGGTCCTCGGGCATGGAGAAGGACCGGGACTGGCTGCCGGTGCCTCCCTCCAGCAGCGGCGCCGGCGGCCGGCCGCAGAGGAGGATGCCGGTGCCCTGGGGGCCGTAGAGGCCCTTGTGGCCCGGCATGGCGATGAACGCCGCCTTCCACCGCTCCAGGGAGACCGGCAGCGCCCCGGCCGACTGGGCCGCATCCACAATCAGCGGCACGCCCCGCCGGCGGCACAGCGCGGCAATCTCCTCGACCGGCAGGCGGTACCCGAAGACGTTGGACACATGGGTGCAGACGACGGCCGCGGTCTCCCCGTCGATGGCCTCGTCCATGGCCGCCAGGGTGTCGGCCGGGTCGAAGAGCTTCCGGCCGGCCACGGCCACCCGGGCCCCCAGGCCGCGGAGCGGCCGCATGACGGCGTTGTGTTCAAAGCCCGACACCACCACCCGGTCCCCGGGCCGGACCAGGGTCTTGATGGCCAGGTTCAAAGCGTGGGTGGCGTTCAGGGTGAAGACCACCTGCTCCGGCCGCGCGTCAAAGAGCCGGGCCGCCAGCTGCCGGCAGCCGTAGACGGCCCGGGCCGCCTCCATGGCCGCCGGATGGCCGCCCCGGCCCGGCGAGGCCAGCCGCCCGACGGCGCCGGCCATGGCCCGGGCCACCTGGGGCGGCTTTTGCAGCGTCGTGGCGGCGTTGTCCAGATAAATCATAGCATCAACTCCCGAAAAGCGCCGTTCTCCCGCAGGAACACCCGCTGGAACGGAATTTCATTCTGCCGGAACATCTCCAGGGCGGCGCGCACCTGGGAAACGGGCATCTCCAGCACATAGCCGCAGCCCTGCTCGGCCAGCGACGAGGGCGTCCGCCGCAGGCAGCAGCGGTACCCGGCCCGCTCTAACAGCTCCTGCCCCCGCTGGGCGGGGGTGACGGAGCGGAATGTCACGAGACAATCATTCATGGTACTTCCCTCCCCTCCATGGTATGCCGGCCGCCCGGGCGCCGCCACCGAGAAAAACGCAATCCGCCTCTGGACATTTGGGCGGAGCATTGTATAATGGAACTGTTCGACTGATGCAGCGTATTCCACTGTAAAACCGGGAGGTACCACATTGAACCAACAGACCAGCAGCGCCGACCTGGCCGGCGAGCCTTTGGAGGCGCTCTACCGCCGCGCGCGGCAGGCCCTGGACGCGGGAGACGAGGCCGCCGCCACCTACTATGACCAGATTCTCCAGCGGGAGCCCGACAGCTGGGAGGCCGCCTTTTTCGCCGTCTACTGCCGCGCCCTGGAGACCAGCATCGCCGGCATCGTCGAGGCGGCAGGGCAGATGTCCGGCTGCCTGGAGCCGGTTCTGGACCGGATCCGCCGGCTGCCGGAGGACCGCCAGGCCGCGGCCGTGGACGAGGTGGCCGACCGGGTCGCCGGCCTCTCCGATATGTACGCCCAGGCCGCCGCGTCCCACTACGGGGAGACCGACCCGGAAATCCAATATAAATATTTGCAGGACTACCGCGACCGCCTGGCCGCGGCCCGGGATCTGCTCTACGCCGCCGGCGACCGGATTGCCGAATCGTTCCCCCAGGACCGGACCGACGTTCTGGTCCGGGCAGCCGAATGTTGGGAGGCCGGCGTGGAGCGCCACCGGGACCTTTTGACCCTGTCGCGGGGCGACCACAGCGCCGACGAAGCCGCCATCGAGTCGTATATCCGCAAGGCCGGCCAATTTGACAGGCCCTACCTGGCCGCCTGGGAGCGGGAGCAGGCCCGGAGCCGTCTGGAGGAGATTGACAAGACCATCGCCGCCACCGACACCGTGGGCAATCCCCGGGCCGGCAAGCTGTCCCTGCTGGTGGGCATCGCCGGCGTGCTGCTCATCGCCCTGGGCATCCAGCCGTCCCTGGAGGCGGGCCGGCCCAACTACGCCGTCATCATCGGCGTCATCTACCTGGCCATCGACATCTTCCTGGTGGTCCGCAAAAAGCCCTCCAAGGCCGCCATCGCCGCCAACGTCCAGAAAGTCCAGGAACTGGAAGCGGAAAAGCAGCGGCTCCAGGAGCGCCTGGCCCAGCTGGAGGCCGAGCTGGAAGACTGAACCGCAGCCGGGACGGCATCCGCCGTCCCGGCCGTTTTGTTTCCCCCGCTTTTTTGAACGGCATCTTTACATCCCGAATTCCGAAAACGGAGTATAATGGGTACTTGTCAAAGACCTCAAAAGAGAAATTGGGAGGAAACCTGTATGGTAATTGCACTGATTTTGTTCCTGATAACCTATGTGCTGATGCTCTCGTTTCAGAAATACCGCCCCTATATCGCACTGGCGTCCGCGCTGGTCTTCGTGATTCTGGGGCACACCGGTCTCTTCCGGATGGGGATTCTGGACGCCCTGGGCGCGGTGGACTACAATGTGCTGCTGATGATTGGCGGCACCATGGGCACCGTCGCGCTGTTCATCGAGAGCCGGATGCCCGCCCTGCTGGCGGAACTCCTCATCACCAAGGTGCCCAACGTCAAGTGGGCCGTCACGGCCCTGGCCCTGTTCGCCGGCATCATCAGCGCCTTCGTGGACAATGTGGCCACGGTGCTGATGGTCGCCCCCGTGGGCCTGGCCATCTCCCGCAAGCTGAAGATCTCCCCGGTGCCGGTGCTCATCGCCATCGCCGTCTCGTCCAACCTCCAGGGCGCGGCCACCCTGGTGGGCGACACCACCAGCATCCTGCTGGGCGGCTTTGCCGGCATGACCTTCCTGGACTTCTTCTGGATGCTGGGGAAGCCCGGCATCTTCTGGGGCGTGGAGCTGGGCGCTCTGGTGTCCATGTTCGCGCTGCTGTTCCTCTTCCGGAAGGACACGCAGAAGGTGAACGCCCAGGTGGAGACGAAGGTGGACGACTATCTGCCCTCTGCGCTGATGATTGCCACGGTCCTCTTGCTCATCTGCGCCTCGTTCCTTCCAGAGCCCGCCGGCGGCGCGCTGCTGGCCCTCTACAACCTGCGCAGCGGCCTCATCTGCGTCGCCCTGTGCCTCCTGGGCGTCGTCATCACCTGTGCCCGGCGGAAGTCCGCTGCCGTCGTCAAAACCGTCGTCCAGAGCCTCGACAAGGACACGCTGCTGCTGCTCTTCGGCCTGTTTATCGTGATTGAAGGCATCACCCAGGCCGGCGTCATCGACGCGGTGGCCAACCTCTTCTACCGGGTGGCCGGCAACAGCCCCTTCCTTCTCTACACTCTGATTGTCTTTGCGTCGGTGGTGCTGTCGGCCTTCATCGACAACATTCCCTACGTCGCCACCATGCTGCCGGTGGTCCAGAGCATCGCGGCGATGATGAACGACGGCGCCGGCATGGCCCCCTATGTCTTCTACTTCGGCCTGCTGACCGGCGCCACCCTGGGCGGAAACCTGACCCCCATCGGCGCCTCGGCCAACATCGCTGCCATCGGCATCCTTCGGAAGAACGGCGAGACCGTCCGGGTCCGCGACTTCCTGCGCATCGGCATCCCCTTCACCCTGTCGGCCGTACTGGCGGGCTACGTGTACATCTGGCTGGTCTGGGGCCCGTAAGGCCGCGCAGCCAAAAGGAAGCCGCCGCG
>CAJFNZ010000130.1 GCA_904395905.1 uncultured Oscillospiraceae bacterium
CTTCCTTGCCCCTCCTCTCCCCACGCGGCAACAGCCGCGTGGGGCCCCCAGGCGTCCCCCGGTCGCCCGCCGCAGCGGGCGAAATCCTCCCGCGCCCGCCGGGCGCGGTCTGCTTTGCCTAAACAAGCGCAGGAAGGGGGTCCGGGGGGAACCCTCGCCGGGGGTTCCCCCCGGGGCTGACAAGTTTGCGGCGCAGTCACTTTCCCCCGAAAAGCCCGCTCGTACCACACGCCACACAACCGCCGCGGCTTCACCGGCGGCGTCGATTCTCTTGGAAAGGATGGGGCTATGGACTGGTATCCCCTCTACAACTCGCTCCGGATTGCGGCCATTTCCACGGTCGTCATCTTCTTTGCCGGACTGGCGGCGGCCTACTACATCGCCCGCCTGCCGCGGCTCGTCAAGGGCCTGCTGGACGTGGTGCTGACCCTGCCCCTGGTGCTGCCGCCCACCGTGGCCGGCTACCTGCTGCTGCGCCTGCTGGGCCCCAACCGCCCGCTGGGGGCCTGGGTCCTGGCGCAGTTCGACCTCAAGCTGGTGATGCACTGGTGGTCCGCCATCTTCGCCACCGTCGTCGTGGCCTTCCCCCTGATGTACCGGACGGCCCGCGGGGCCTTTGAGTCCTTCGACGGGACCCTCTCGGCCGCCGGCAAGACCCTGGGGCTCTCCAACACCTACATCTTCTGGCGGATCCGCCTGCCGGCCTGCCGCCAGGGGGTCCTCGCCGGCACCGTGCTGGCCTTCGCCCGGGCCCTGGGCGAGTACGGGGCCACGTCGATGATTGCCGGCTACACGCCCGGCCGCACGGCCACCATCTCCACCACGGTCTACCAGCTCTGGCGCACCGGCGACGACGCCCCGGCCATGCGCTGGGTGCTGATGAACGTCGCCATTTCGGCGGTGGTCCTGCTGGCCGTGAACATCCTGGAGCGGAAAAACCGGGGGAGGTGGAGCCGTTGAGCCTGCTGGTGGACATCGAAAAGCGGCTGGGGGACTTCCACCTCCGGGCCGCCTTCGAGGCCGAGCCGGGGAACCTGGCGCTGCTGGGGGCCTCCGGCTGCGGCAAGAGCATGACGCTCCAGTGCATCGCCGGCATCGTCCGGCCCGACCGGGGGCACATCGAGCTGGACGGCCGCGTCCTCTACGACAGCGCCCGGCACATCGACCTGCCGCCCCAGAAGCGGCAGGTGGGCTACCTCTTCCAGCAGTACGCCCTCTTTCCCAACATGACGGCCCGGCAGAACGTCCTGGCCGGCGCCCGGCAGCTGCCCCGGCGGGAGCGGGCAGCCGAGGCCGACGCCCTGCTCCGGCGGCTCCATCTGGAGGCCGTGGCGGGGCTCCGGCCGGCCCAGCTCTCCGGCGGCCAGCAGCAGCGCGTGGCCCTGGCGCGGATTCTCGCGTCCCGGCCCCGGGTAATTTTGTTGGACGAGCCCCTTTCCGCCCTTGACAGCTTCCTCCGCTGGCAGGTAGAATCAGAGTTGGAGGAGGCCCTGTCCGCCTTTGGCGGCCCGGTGCTGTGGGTGTCCCACGACCGGGATGAGGTCTATCGCCGGTGCCGCACCGTCTGCGTCATGGACCGCGGCCGGACCAGCCCGCCCCGGCCCATGGAGGCGCTGTTCGCCGACCCTGTCACCGTGGCGGCGGCGCGGCTGTCGGGCTGCAAGAACCTGGTTCCCATGGAGCCGGCCGGCGGCAGCCGGATCCGCGTGCCCGACTGGGGCGTGACCCTGGACTGCGGCCGGGAGGTCCCGGCCGGCGCCAACTACCTGGGGGTGCGCAGCCACTACATCGGCCCGCAGGTTGCCGGCAACCGCTTCGCCTGCCGGGTGCGGCAGGTGGTGGAGAACGTGTTCTCCACGGTGGTCCTGGTGCAGCCCGAGGGGGCGGCCTCCGAAATCCGGCTGGAGCTGGAAAAGGACGTGTGGCAGCGGTACGCCGCGGAGCGCCTGGAGATTGGCGTCGCACCGGGGGACCTGCTGCTTCTGCGGGAGGAGGATGCGTAAAATGGCGTACAAGGCTGTGGTGATTACGGTCAGCGACCGGAGCTTCTGGGGCAAACGGGCGGACGAGAGCGGCCCGGCCGTGACGGCAATGCTCCGGGAGGCCGGCTACGAGGTCTGCCTGGAGACCATCGTCCCCGACGAGCAGTGGCAGATTGAGAAGGCCATTGCCGACGGGGCCGACCGGCTGGACGCGGCCCTGGTGGTGACCACCGGGGGCACCGGCTTCTCGCCTCGGGACGTGACGCCCGAGGCCACGGCGGCCGTCTGCCAGCGGATGGCCCCGGGCATCGGGGAGGCCATGCGGGCCGCGAGCCTGGCCGTCACCCCCCGGGCGATGCTGTCCCGGGCGACGGCGGGGCTCCGCGGGCGCACCCTGGTGGTGAACCTGCCGGGGAGCCCGAAAGCCGCCAGGGAGAATCTCCAGGCGGTGCTGGAGACCCTGGCCCACGGCCTGGATATGCTCCGGGGCGGCCCGGCCGACTGCGCCCGCCAGCCCTGAGCGCCCCAACCGGGGCCCGCCTTTTCCGGAAGGCGGGCCCTTTTTGTCGTTTCCCCGAATGTGACGAAACTGTCACCGGAAAGTCACGGAGAAGTCACTTTCCCCGTGTATACTGGGGCCATACTGGAAAGGAGGGAGGCCCATGGCATCCCACAGCCGGCCCCGCGCCCCTCTGGGCGACGGCAGGACGTACGCGCAGCGCGCCGTCCTGCGGCACAACACTCCCCGGGGTCTGATAGAGAAAGTGAGGTACGTATGGAACTTCTTCGTGTGGAAAACCTGACCAAGGTCTACGGCAGCGGCGACAGCGCCGTCCGGGCCCTGGACGGCGTCAGCTTTGCCGTGGAAAAGGGCTGTTTTCTGGCCATCATCGGCCCGTCGGGCTCCGGGAAATCGACGCTGCTCCACATCCTCGGCGGCGTGGACCGGCCCACGTCCGGCAAGGTCTTCCTGGACGGGCAGGACGTCTACGCCCAGAACGAGGACCGCCTGGCCATCTTCCGCCGGCGGCAGGTGGGGCTCATCTATCAGTTTTACAACCTGATTCCCGTGCTGGACGTCCGGGAGAACATCACCCTGCCGGTGCTGATGGACGGCCGGCCGGTCAACGAGGCCCGCCTCGCGGAGCTGCTGGACACCCTGGGGCTTCGGGGGCGGGAGCGCCACCTGCCCAACCAGCTCTCCGGCGGCCAGCAGCAGCGGGTGTCCATCGGCCGGGCGCTGATGAACACCCCGGCCGTGGTCCTGGCCGACGAGCCCACGGGCAACCTGGACTCCCGGAACAGCCAGGAGATTGTGGAGCTGCTCAAGCTCTCCAACCGCCGCTACGGCCAGACGCTCATCGTCATCACCCACGACGAGCGGATTGCCCTCCAGGCCGACCGGGTCCTGGCCCTGGAGGACGGCCGCATCACCCGGGACGAGGTGCTGCGCCCATGAACGTCTTCACCCGGGTCACCCTGCGGACCCTTTGGAAAAACCGGGTGCGGACCCTGGTCACCGTCGTGGGGATTCTGCTCTCGGCCGCCATGTTCACCGCCGTGGCCACCCTGGTGGCCAGCTTCCAGAGTTACCTGTACCGCAGCACCCTGGCCGTCACCGGCGACTGGCACGGGGTGCTCTACAACCTGTCCGTCGAGGAGCGGGACGCCCTGGCCGGCGACAGCCTGGTGGAGGCGGCCTTCAGCTGCCAGAACCTCGGCTATGCCGCCCGGGACTGGGACGAGTGGAACCGCTACCTCTACGTCCAGGGCGGCGACGACGCCTTCTTTGAGACCATGCCCGTCCGCCTGCTCGCCGGCCGCCTGCCGGAGACGCCCGGCGAGCTGGTGGTGCCGGCATACCTGACCGACGAGGACGGGGCCGCCTACCGTCTGGGGGACACCCTGACCCTGGCGCTGGGCGACCGGGTCTGGAACGGGGAGACTCTGGACCAGTTCACCGGCTACCTCGCCGACGAGCCCGGCTCCCCCGGCGAGATCTTCGAGGCCCGGGAGACCCGGACGTACACCGTCGTCGGCCTCAGCGAGCGGTTCAGCTGGGAAAACGGCATGGCGCCCGTGGCCCTGACCGTCTGGGACGGCACCCGCCCCGACGCCGCGGCGGACACCTACTTCCGGCTGACCGACCCGTCGGCCGTCTTCACCTTCCTCCTCGGGGAACCCATCGACGGGGAAACGCACTTTGCCAGCGCCGGCGCCGCCTCCTCGACGAACAGTGAGCTGCTGGCCGCCATGGGCGCCAGCCGGTATGGCACGTACCAGCGGTTCCTGACGAATTTGGGCGCCATCCTCGTGGGGCTGATTGTCTTCGGCTCCGTGGCCCTGATTTACAACGCCTTCTCCATCTCCGTGGCCGAGCGGACACAGCAGTTCGGGCTGCTCTCGTCGGTCGGGGCCACCCGGGCCCAGATCCGCCGGATGGTCATGACCGAGGCCCTGCTGGTCAGCCTGGCCGGAATCCCGCTGGGCCTGCTTGCCGGCGTGCTGGGCATCGGCGTCACCCTGCGGCTCATCGGAGACCGCTTCAGTTCCCTCTTCGGGATTGAGGAGGTGGCCATGGAGCTGGTCGTCTCCTGGCAGGCCCTGGCTCTGGCCGCGGCGCTGGCGCTGGTGACGGTGCTGATTTCCGCCTGGGTCCCCTCCCGGCGCGCCATGGCCGTCACGGCCCTGGAGGCCATCCGCCAAAACCGGGACATCCGCCCCACCCGCCGGCCGGTACGGGTCGGCCCGCTGACCGCCCGCCTCTTCGGCCTGCCGGGCGTGCTGGCCCGGAAGCACTACCAGCGCGGCCGCCGGCGCTACCGGGCCACGGTGGTCTCCCTCTTCATGAGCGTCGTGCTGTTCATCTCCGTCAGCAGCTTCTGCACCTACGTGACCGACTCGGTGCGCGGCACCCTGGAGCGGCAGGACTATGACCTCGCCTTCTCCTGGAGCGCCGACAGCCTGGACAGCGACGGCCGGCCCATCACCCAGGCGCGGGTGCTGGACGCCTTCCGGAGCGCCGAAGGGGTTGCCGACGTGACCGCCGTCTTCGAGGTCTCCGGCACCGCCTGGGTGGAGCTGACCCAGGACCAGCTCCACGGGGACCTGGCCCTCTCCCTGGCGCCGGGGGAGGCATACGTCGTCTCCTGCGACCTCTACGGCGTGGAGGACGGCCTCTACCGGGCCTGGCTGGAGGCCCAGGGCCTGCCGGCCGAGGCGTATCTCGACGCGGCGGCCCCGCGGGCCGTGGTCCTGGCCCTGGAGCGGCAGTTCAACCCGACCACCGGCCGCACAGAGACCCGGCGGATCCTCCGGGACGACGTGCAGGCCCTGACCATCTGGTACCGGGACGCGGAAAAGTACGCCGAATTCTTCGCCGACTTCGAGGACCGGGCGCCCACCGAGGCGGACTACGAGCGGGGCGCGGCCTACTACAATGAGAGCCTCTCCGTGGCGCTCGGCGCCCAGACCGACACGCTGCCCTTCGGCCTGAACCGCGGGACGTACGACGGGCTGGTGATTCTGCTGCCCCAGTCGTACCTGGCCGGGCATCTGGCGGACGCGGGGTACTACGCCGCCTACGCCGCCGCCTCCGGCAGCCGCCGCGCAGCCGCCGAGTCCCTGGAGGCCCGGCTGACCGAGGCCGGCCTGCCGCCCCGGTACCTCCAGCGGACGTATGAGGGCGACGAGAGCCAGCAGAACATCGTGCTGATTCTCCAGGTGTTCTCCTACGGCTTCATCGCCCTGATTTCCCTGATTGCCGTGGCCAACGTCTTCAATACCATCACCACGAACCTGCTGCTGCGCCGGCGGGAGATGGCCATGCTCCGGTCGGTGGGCATGACGTCGGGTGGCTTCCGGCGGATGCTGGCCTACGAGTGCCTGCTCTACGGCGTCCGCGCCCTCCTGTGGGGCCTGCCGGTGGCGGTCGGCGTCACGTATCTCGTCTACCGCACCGTGGGCATCGTCTATCAGACGTCCTTCTACCTGCCCGGGTGGGCGGTGGCCGTCGCCGTCGGCGGCGTCTTCGCGGTGGTCGTCGCCTCCATGGTCTACGGCTGGCGCCGCATCCGGCGGGACAACCCCATCGACGCCCTCCGGGGCGAAGCCCTGTGAGCCTTCCGCCTTGCGGATTCCCGGCAAATCTGCTATAATAATCTGACTTTTCAGCGGGAGGTGGGCCCATGGAGGCCTTTGCCGGGGAATACGACGTGGCGGTTATCGGCGCGGGGCACGCGGGCATCGAGGCCGGGCTGGCCGCGGCGCGGCTGGGGATGCGGACGGTGGTGTTCACCATCAACCTGGACGCCGTGGGCAACATGCCCTGCAACCCGGCCATCGGCGGCACCGGCAAGGGCCACCTGGTCCGGGAGCTGGACGCCCTGGGCGGCGAGATGGCCA
>CAJFNZ010000131.1 GCA_904395905.1 uncultured Oscillospiraceae bacterium
ATTTTCTGCAATTTTGCATTTTTACAGTTGCGGAAAAGTGGGTGACTGTCAAATTCTTATGTGCTACTTTATGGTACATGAGCATTCTTCCCCGGCTGGTCCCGGGGCCCGTGGAGCACGGCCACCATCATCCGGGGCTTCCAGGGGATCTTTGAGGACGCCCTGGCCGAGCCGGAGGACCTCCATGAGCTGATGCAGTTCGTGGTGGACAGCCGCATCCGCTGGGAGAACCAGCGCTGCGCCTTCCTGGGCATCGACCCCAAGGACCGCACCTACCGCTGGAAGTACATCGCCTACCGCCACAACTTCAACAGCGACATGTTCGAGGACGAGGTGGACGGCAAGATGTTCTCCAAGAAGATCTTCGACGAGTTCGTCGTCCCCTACACCAAGCAGCTGAGCGACTACTACGGCGGTATCGGCTACTACCACAGCTGCGGCAACCTGACCAACTTCCTCGAGAGCCTCTACCACTCCGTGGAGATCTTCGGCCTCCAGCACGTGAGCAGCTGGACCGACTACGACAAGGCCGCCGAGGTGGTCCCCAAGGACGTGGTGCTGCAATACTCCCTCCACACCACCAAGGAGGTCCTGGGCACGCCCGACAGCCTGCTGGAGGACAAGTTCCGCTTCCTGATGGACCACGCCAACGGCCACCGGGTGGACATCTGCGCCGACGCCCTCTACGAGGGCAGCTGGGACGTCCTGGAGCGGGCCGAGCACATCGCCCGCCTCTTCGACCGCGTCCGGGGCTGAGGAAAGGAAGGAATCCACCGTGAACCTGCAAAACCGCAGAGCGATTGTCACCGGGGCGGCCCAGGGCATCGGCTTCGCCATGGCCCGCCGGCTCCACGCCGAGGGCGCCCGGGTGGCCCTGCTGGACATCAACGACGAGAAGGTCCGCGCCTCCGCCGCCCAGCTGGCCGGCTGCGTGGACCTGGCCGGCGCAAGGATGATTTTCTCCCTGGCCCCGAAGATTGTCAAGATGCTGCCCGGCGACACGCCCCGCGAGGAGCGGATCCAGGTCCCCGTCCAGCAGGACGTGCTGGAGCGGCTGCTGACCATGCCCGAGTTCCGCAAGGCCTACGAGGAGGACGGCATGACCCGGGAGCAGTTCATCACCTTCGGCTCCACCAACCGCACGACGGACCAGTTTATCAACGACGGCTGGAACCCCCTGGCCGCCTACCGGTATTGAACAGGCGGTGAAATATGTGAACTACCTAGAGTGGATTTCCAACTGCACAAAGACCGAGTGGTGGCACGACTCGGGGAACCCCGATGAGATCCGCCTGGCCCTCGACCGGGGGGCCACCGGCGTCACCACCAATCCGGTCCTGACGTACCGCTCCTTCCAGTCCCAGCCGGAGTTCTGGAAGCCCAAGGTCCTGGCCCTGGGGGACGACTTCGAGCCGGCCGAGCGGGCCGAGGCCCTTCTGAAGCTGGTGGCCACCTACGCCGCCGAGCAGGTGCGGCCCATCTACGAGCGGACCCACGGCCGCCTGGGCTACGCCCTGGGCCAGCTGAATCCGGCCCTGGCCGACGACGCCGAGGGGATGCTGGCCATGAGCCGCCGCGTCCACAGCTGGGCCCCCAACATTGCCGTCAAACTGCCGGCCACGGCCTCCGGCATTGAGGTCATCACCCATCTGGCCGAGGAGGGCATCCCCATCTGCGCCACCATCAACGTCTCCGTGGCCCAGGCCCTGGCCGTGGCCGAGGCCTACGAGTGCGGCAGGCGCCGGGCCATCCACAAGGGCGTCCAGCCGCCGCTGTGCATCGTCGTGCAGCAGGTGGGCCGTCTGGACGACTATCTCCGGGACGTGGCCGGGGACATGAAACTGGGCCTCCCCGAGTCGGTCATCACCATGGCCGGCCTGGCCGTGGCCAAGCGGACCTACGAGATGTTTGAGGAGCGCAGCTACGACGCCGTCATCATGCCGGCGGGCCTCCGGGGCGTCTACCACCTGACGGAGATGGCCGGCGGCCGGCTGATTTACACCATCAACACCCGGGTGCAGGACATGATTCTCGAGGCCGACCCGCCCCAGGAGGAGCGTATCCACAACCCCATCCCCCAGGAGACCCTGGAGCAGCTGCTGCGGATTCCGGAGTTCGTCCGGGCCTACGAGCCCGACGGCATGAAGCCCTCGGAGTTCATCACCTACGGCGTCACCCAGAAGCTGCTGAGCCAGTTCATGGAAACCGGCTGGGCCCCCCTGGAGACCTACCTCTCCTCCAAAGTCTCCACCCGCTGGATTTGAGACAGCAGCACACAGCTGCGGCGGCTTGCCTATCCAGCCCCTGCCGCCGTGTGTGCACGGCTTGGCAGCACTCTGAAAAACCAAATCCTTTTCGCCGTCCGTGCATGAGCTGTGTATGGTTTCCAATTTCGTATCCCCCATCGCCATGTGGGTTTCCCCTTTTGCAGGAGGCCCCCGCCCAAAGTGGGCGGGGGCCTCTCAGCGAGACGAGAAACTCGACACGCTGTCGCCAAAATGCAGACATTTTGGCGAGGGGATGCAGGCTCCCACGCGCACGGCCCGTTGGGCCGCACACTCGGAGCCTGAGAAGTGTTTTTTCCGAGGCGCA
>CAJFNZ010000132.1 GCA_904395905.1 uncultured Oscillospiraceae bacterium
AGGAGGGGGTCCGGGGGAACCCTCGCCGGGGGTTCCCCCGGCGCCGGCAAGTTTGGAACGCAGCCCCCGGCGTCGGGGCAAAGTCCGCCCCCCTCCGTTTCCGCCTGGCGGCGAAAACTCCGTTCACTCCCTTGCCCATCCTCGGCCTAAGAGCCGCCCTGCGGGCGGTTGGCCTCGGAAACGCGCCTGCGGACGCAGTCCCTCTCCCCACGCGGCTGCACCGCCCAGGGCTCAACGCTTCTAGTATATCACACCCAGGCAAGCACCTCACCGGGTCGCTGCCTGGTTGTATCTTAGCACGGTTTCTGACATTAGTCAATTAAATCGATAGTTTAATGATGTAGAATTTCCGCCGCGCGCCGGCGGACGGCCTTGTGGAGACTGCACAACGCGCCGTGAAAATTCCGAAAACTTCCCCCTTGACAACTGGAACAGATGTGGCATAGTAGATTCGGGACGGTTCCGGCCCTCAGAGCCCCTGGAAGAAGTCGTCAAACCGGCAGTCGAAAATCTGCCGCAGGGCGCACAGCTCGCTGACGCGGATGTTGTACGACCCGTTCTCAATGTGCGCGTAGAAATCCCGGGACATATTGATGCCCCGCAGCTGCAATTTCGCCGCCACCTGCTCCTGGGTCCACCCCCGCTCCAGCCGCAGCGCCCGGAGGTTTTTCCCCAGAGACCAGTCCTGCTTCAGCTTTTGTTCCATCTCTCCTCCTCCAGTCCGGTGATATTTTGTGTGGTTTTCCACATATCACCCTCTGGATTGTAGAGGAAAGCCGTGGTATAATTGTGTGGCTTGCCACACACACCACAAAAATCTCATCACCAAGAGGAGAATTCCGATGCTGAGAATCGAACACCTGACCAAATCCTACGGCGACAAGAAGGCCGTGGACGACCTGTCTCTCCACATCCAGCCCGGGGAGATCTACGGGTTCATCGGCCACAACGGCGCCGGCAAGACCACCACCATCAAAGCCTGCTGCGGCATTTTGCAGTTCGACAGCGGGGAAATCTACGTGGACGGCGTTTCGGTCCGCCAGGACCCTCTGGCCTGCAAGCGCGTCCTGGCCTACATCCCCGACAACCCGGATCTCTACGACTATCTGTCCGGCATCCAATTTCTGAACTTCGTCGCCGACATCTTCCAGGTGCCCCAGGCCCAGCGCCAGGAGCGGATTCACCGGTACGCCGACCTCTTTGAGCTGACGGGCGACCTGGCCCAGCCCATCGGCGCCTACTCCCACGGCATGAAGCAGAAGCTGGCCATCATCTCCGCTCTGCTTCACGAGCCGAAGCTGGTCATCCTCGACGAGCCCTTCGTGGGCCTGGACCCCAAGGCCGCCCACATCCTCAAAACCCTGATGCGGGAGCTGTGCGACCGGGGCGGCGCGATTTTCTTCTCCACCCACGTGCTGGAGGTGGCCGAGAAGCTCTGCGACAAGGTGGCCATCCTCCGGCAGGGCCGGCTCGTCAAGGCCGGCACCATGGACGCCGTCCGGGGCGACGAGTCCCTGGAGGCGGTCTTCCTGGAACTGGAGGACGACCATGGTTAAGGCACTTCTGCGCGTCCGGCTCCTGTCTCTGCTGGTCTCCTTCCGCTCCCGCCGGGGGAAATCCATTTCCAAAAAAGCCCTGGTCGGCTACGGCCTCCTGTTCCTCTACGTGGCCGTGGTCTTCCTGGCGCTCTTCTTCATCCTGGCCGACGCCCTCTGCGCGCCGCTGATGGCGGCCGGGCTGGGCTGGCTCTACTTCGCCCTGATGGGCATCCTCGCCACGGCTCTGGCGGTGGTCGGCAGCATCTTCGCCACCCAGAGCCAGCTCTTCGAGGCCCGGGACAATGAGATGCTCCTGGCCATGCCCATCCCCCCGGCCTGGCTCCTGGCCAGCCGGATGGTCGCCCTCTATCTCCAGTCCTTCCTGATGACCGCCGTGGTCCTGCTCCCCACGCTGGTCGTCTACGGCCGGGAGGCCGCCCCCGCGCCGGCGGCCTGGGTCTTCTGCGCCGCCGCGCTGCTTCTGCTGCCTCTGCTGGCCCTGGCCCTGGCCTCGGTGCTGGGGTGGCTGGTGGCCCTGATTGCCTCGCGGATGCGCAACAAGAGCCTCATCACCGTGGTGCTGTCCATCGGCTTCCTGCTGGCCTACTTCTACCTGTACAGCCAGATGAGCCGCTATCTCCAGCTGCTCCTGGCCAACGGCCCGGCGGTGGCCGGCGTGGTCCAGCGGGCCCTGGCCCCCTTCTACCGGCTGGGCCTGGCCTGCCTGGGCGGCGGCTGGGACTTCCTTCAGTTCGCCCTGTGGTGCCTGGCGCCCTTTGCCGTCGTCTACGCCGTGCTGTCGAAGACCTTCCTGCACATCGCCACGGCCCGCCGCGGCGCGGCCAAGGTGCGCTACCGGGAAAAGGCCCTCCGGGTCAGCTCGCCGGACCGGGCCCTGTTCGTCCGGGAGGCGCGGCACCTGTGGGGCAGCCCCATGTACCTGCTCAACGGCGCCTTCGGCTCGGTGTTCCTGGTGATTCTCGCCGTGGCGGCCGCCATCCGGGGCGGAGAGGTGCTGGAGACGCTCCGGGCAATCCCCGGCATCGAGCCGTGGCTGGCGCCTGCGGCCTGCGCTCTGGTGTGCCTGCTGGCGTCCATGAACATCGTCACCGCCCCGTCCATCTCCCTGGAGGGCAAGGGGCTGTGGCTGATACAGTCTCTGCCGGTCACCCCCTGGCAGGTGCTGCGGGCCAAGCTGCTGCTCCACCTGGCGGTGACGGGCGTCCCCTCCCTGCTGGCCTCGGCGGTGCTGCTGGTGCTGCTGCGGCCCGGCCTGCTGATGGGGACGCTGCTGCTCCTCACGCCCCTCGTCTTTGCGGACCTCTGCGCCGCCCTGGGGCTGATGCTGAACCTGTTCATGCCCCGGCTCGACTGGGACAGCGAGGCCCAGGCCGTCAAGCGCAGCGGCAGCGCCATGATTTCCATCTTTGCCGACTGGGCCGTGCTGCTGGTCCTCATCCTCCTCTACGTCCTGACCCGGCGGCTGTGGGGCCTGACGGCCTTCGTGACGGCGGCGACGGTGCTGCTGACGGTCGGGGCATACCTGGTCACCCACTGGCTCCAGACCGCCGGCGCCCGCCGGTTCTCGGCGCTCCACTAGGGGGGATTGCAAATGATTCTGCGGGACTACCACACCCACACCCGCTACTGCGACGGGCAGAACACCCCCCGGGAGATGGCCGCGGCCGCCGCGGCCCGGGGCATGGCGGCCCTGGGCTTCTCCGGCCACAGCCACACGGCCTACGATGAGAGCTACTGTATGTCCCCGGCGGCCACCGAACAGTACGCCGCTGAGGTCCTGGCCCTGCGCGAGGAGTACCGCGGGCGGCTGGAGATCTACCTGGGCGTGGAGGACGACCTCCACGGGGCGCGCCCCGCCTTCCCCCGGGACTACACCATCGGGTCGGTCCACGAGCTCTTTGCCGGCGGGACGCACTTCTCGGTGGACCACACGCCGGAGATCCTGGCCCGGGGCATCCGGGAGGTCTTCGGCGGCGACGGCTACCGCGCGGCCCGGGCCTACTTCGAAACCGTGGCCACCGTGCGGGATGTGACCGGCTGCGACCTGGTGGGCCACTTCGACCTGATTGCCAAATTCAACGGCGGCGGCCGGTTCTTCGACGAGACGGACCCCCGCTACCTGGGCCCGGCCCTGGAGGCGGCGGAGTACCTGTGCCGCCGGGGGGCGGTCTTTGAGGTGAACACCGGGGCCATGGCCCGGGGATACCGGACCGTCCCGTACCCGGCCCGGCCGATTCTCGAGGCCGTCGCCCGGTTCGGCGGGGCCGTGACCCTCTCCAGCGACGCCCACCGGGCCGACGCCCTGTGCTACGGCTTTGCCGAGGCGGCGGCGCTGGCGGAGGCCTGCGGCTTCCGCACCGGCCGCGTGCTGACCGCCCGCGGCTGGCAGGACCTCCCCTGGGACGGGGAATAAGATAAAAAAAGTTCGGCGCCGGCGAATGGGTTCCATTCGCCGGCGCCGAATCTTTGATTTCCAGAAAACTAGGACTCCGCGGCCACCACCAGGAGGCCGCAGGGGTCGGCGTCCGCCGCCCGGTCCAGGGCCGTCGGCACCGCGATTTCATAGCTGTCGCCGTAGTCGGCCACAATCTGCCGGATGGTCTCCACATCGGCCTCATACAGCACCGCGCCGGTGTCTTCCATCTCCTGGGACGGCAGCTGGGCCAGCGCCGTAATGGTTTCGGCCACCGGGGCCGCCGGGTCGTCCAGCAGCTCCACCACCAGTTCCGGCAGGGCCGACGTCCCCTCCACCATCATGGGCGCAACGCCCGGCGCCACTGCGGCATCGACGCTCTCCGGCGCCGCAGCCGCGGCGACCGGCGCTTCCCGGGCCGTAAGGGGCGCATCGTCCGCCGTGTCCCCCTCCTGCCCCAGGAAGGGCAGGCTGCCCAGGCCCACGACCGCCACCAGCGCCGCCGCCACGGCCAGACCGGCCAGCCGGCGCCGGCGGGGCCCCTGCGCCCGCTCCCGGGCGACGGCCGCCATGATGTTCTGCCGCAGCCGGGGCGGCGGATCCGCCTCCAGGTCCGCCACGGCCCCGTCCACGGCCGCAAAGGCGGCCAGCAGCTCCCGGCAGTGGGCGCAGGTCTCCAGATGCGCCCGCAGCCGCTGTTCTTCCTCTTCCGTGTTGGCGCCGTCCAGATGACCGGACAGCAGCTCCAACGCCTCCTCACACACCATGGCGCATCCCCCCTTTTTCGCTTCCATGCCGGCGGGTCATTTCGTCTCTTTGGACGATTTCTGCCGCCGTTTGTTCCCGTTTTTTTGCAGCGCCGTCCGCATTTTTTCCCGGGCCCGGGCGATGCGGGACTTGACCGTCCCCTCGGGGATGCCCAGGATCTCGGCAATCTCCCCGTAGGCGCGGCCCTCCATGACCCGCAGCAGCAGCGCCTGACGGTACTCCGGCTCCAGCTGGGCCAGGGCCTCCTCCACCTGCCGCCGCTCCAGCCGGGCCATCGCCTGGGCCTCGGGCCCCGGGGACGGGTCCGGCAGGGACAGCTCCCGCTGCTCCTCGTCGTCCTCGTACTGAAGGGGCACCACCTTCTGCCGCTTCTGCCGCCGGAGGAAGTCGATGCAGACGTTGCTCGTCAGCCGGTAGAGCCACGTGGAAAAACTGGCGTCCGAGCGGTAGGCCCCCAGGCCGCGCCAGGCCTTCAGGAAGGCCTCCTGGGACAGGTCCATGGCGTCCTCGGCGTTGCCCACCATGCGCAGGGCCAGGCTGTACACCGCCTTTTCATAGGCCGCCACCAGCTGCTCAAAGGCCGCCGTATCCCCCCCCGCCGCCAGGCGGACCAGGTTCGTTTCCCCATCCATGGTCTGTCTCACCTCAAATCACGTTGGATGCCCCGGGCAATGGCGTAGATGTCCTCCATGGCGGAGATGGCGGAAATCTTCTCCTTGTAGTACCCGCTGTGGGCCACGCCGCGCAGATACCAGGCGAAGTGCTTCCGGGCCTCCAGGCAGGCGATGCGCTCGCCCTTGTCCGACTTCGCCAGCTCAAACTGCTCCACGGCCGTCTCCACCCGCTGGGCCAGGGGCGGCCGGTCGGGCACCGGCTTTCCGGCCAGCGCCGCCGCCGCGCCGGCGAAGATCCACGGGTCGCCGAAGGCCGCCCGGCCAATCATCACCATCTCCGCCCCGGTGCGCCGGCGGCAGCGGACCGCGGCCTCCGGGGAGTCCACGTCGCCGTTGGCCGCCACCGGGATGGTCACGGCCGCCTTCACCTGGGCGATGATGTCCCAGTCGGCCGCGCCGGCGTACATCATCGTCCGCGTCCGGCCGTGGACGGCCACAGCCGCCGCGCCGGCATCCTCCATGGCCCGGGCGAAGGGCACGGCGTTGACCGAGCCCTTGTCCCAGCCCTTGCGGAACTTCACCGTCACGGGCACCGGCACGGCCTCGGCCACGGCCGAGACAATCCGGGCCGCCAGCTCCGGGTCCTTCATCAGGGCGCTGCCGTCGCCGTTGCCGGCAATCTTCGGCACCGGGCAGCCCATGTTCAAATCGATAAAGTCAAAGGGCCCGCGGGCCAGGGCCAGCTGCGCGGCCCTGGCCATAATCTCCGGGTCGTTTCCAAAAATCTGGGCCCCGCAGAGGCCGTCCCCCTCGGTCCTGCGCAGAAGGCCGACGCTCTTGCGGTCCTGGTAGACCAGGGCCCGGGAGGAGACCATCTCCGTGACGGTGACGTCGGCGCCCAGTCGGGCGCAGATGGTGCGGAACGCCCAGTCGGTGACGCCGGCCATGGGGGCCAGGACCAGGGGCCCGCCGGGCGGGAACGGGTTGGCAGCCATCGGCGCGCCTCCTTTCTCCCCCGTGGGGGACGGACAGTGTAGCTATCATACCACAAAAATCCCCCCAGGACAACCAAAAAGCGCGGGGCCATGGCCCCGCGCTTTCAGTGGCCGCTCCGAATCAGCCGCTCCAGCAGCTCCGGACCGGCTCCCTCGTACACCTGGCCGTCCCAGCGAAGGTTCGGCCCCCGGCCGCAGTGCTTCATGCAGCCGGCCACCCTGTAGGAAAAGCCGCCCGCCTCGCTGATGCCGCCGGGCCGGACGCGCCACGTCTCCTCCACCCAGGCCCGCAGCGCCGCCGCGCCCTGGCGGGCGCAGTTGGGCCCGCCGCACAGCTCCAGGCGGTGGGGCGCCCCGGCCGGCCGCAGCGACGGATACCGGCCCACCAGCGCCGTGAGGAACGTCTCCTTGATGCGGTACGCGGCCGCCACCTCCGCCAGGGCCGCCTCGGGGAGGACCCCGCCGTTCTCCTCCTGGATCTCCCGGAGCAGCGCCACCAGCGCCGCCTGCTGCCCCGGCGCGCCCTGGCCGCCATAGTACGCAATGGCCTCCTGCAAACTCCACGTATGGTCCAAATCATTATCCTCCTTTGGAACCGCCGGCTCTGCGCCGCCGGCCGCTCTCCGGCGGAATTCGTCAGAATCTGGCAAATCCGTCTGGACAAATCCGCGCCCGGCCTTTACAATGTTCCCAAACCCTGCCGGCGTCCGCCGGCCTGGAAAGGATGGTTTCCCCGATGCCCAAACAACTCCTGTGCGCCCTGGTGCTGGCGATGGCCCTGACCGCCTGCGGCGGGGCCGACGAGCCTGTGGATACCCAGTGGACGCCCGCCCAGATGGCCCAGGCCCTCTGGGACTCCCAGCCGGCGGCGGAGGCGCTGGAAATCCTGCCGGGCGATGAGATGTATCCGGTGTTCCTGGAGGAGAGCTACGGCCTGGCCGCGGAGGACGTCGTGGACGGCGCCGTTTTCGCCTCCGCGGACGTGGCCGCCCAGGAATTCGCCGTGCTGCGGCTGTCCGACACGGCCGACGAGGCAACCGTGCAGGCCGCGCTGGAGGCGTACCTCGCCGAGCGGGCCGCCGTCTTCTACGGCTATCTGCCCGACGAGGCGGCGCTGTTGGAGGCCTCGGAGGTGGTCGTGCGGAGCCGGTACGCGGCCCTGCTGGCCTGCGGCGACGTGGCGGCGGCCCGGGAGGCCTGGGAGCAGTGCTTCACCGAGCCGCCCCCGGCGGACAGCGGGAGCGAAGACGAGACGCCGCCGGAGACGGCGGCAGAGCCCGCTGCGGAGCCGTCCGGCAGTCCGGCCGCCGACTCGGAACCGGAGGCCGATGCATCGGCGCCGGAGGCCGGCGAGCCCTGGAGCTACGACGAGGCGCGGCTCCTCGAGGCCTGGCAGCACGGCGGCTGGACGGAGCTGCCCCCGGAGGACCAGGCCATTCTGGAGGCCTGCGCGGCCGCCATCCAGGCGGTCACCACGCCGGAGATGACCGACTACGAGAAGGAGCTGGCCCTCCACGACTGGCTCCTGGAGCAGGTCCGCTACGACGACAACAGCCTCAGCCAGTGGACCCTGGCCTACGCCGACCCCAACAACGACAACCCCTACGGGCCCCTCGTCAACGGCCTCGGCATCTGCTACGGCTACGCCTCCACCTTCCAGCTGCTGATGCAGATGGTGGGCATCGAGTGCATCACCGTCCACGGCACGGCCCGCAGCGACCGGGCGGAGCACGCCTGGAACCAGGTTCTGCTGGACGGCCAGTGGTACTGCGTAGACGTGACCTGGGACGACCCGACCACCGACACGCCGCTGTCCGACGCCGAGGCGCACCGGTATTTCAACGTCACCAGCGACTTCCTGCGCCAGACAAGCCACCAGTGGGACGCGGAAACCGTCCCCGAGGCCACCGCCACCGCCTACGCCTGGCAGGCCGCCTGAAAAACCGCCCCGCGCCCCGGGGCACACGGCCCGGGCGCGGGGCGGAGCGGACCTAGTCCGCGGTCTCCTCCTCGGCCAGCAGCAGCGTCCAGCGGACGTCCTCCTCGTTGGCCAGGCAGGCCGTCACCAGCGTCCCCTCCAGCTCCCGGGTGTAGAACCGGACCGCCCGGCCGGTCACGCCCATGCCCGCCTCGCCGAAGGTCAGCTCCACCTGCTTGGGCCGGCCGTTGAGCCCCTCGCCCGTCAGCTTCACCCAGGCCTCCTTGGCCGTCCAGAGGGTCAGGAAGCCCCGGTCGGGGTCCTCCTGGGCCTCCAGCCACGCCAGCTCCGGCGGATTCATGGTCCGCGCCGCCACCAGCGGGCGCACCGGCCGCACCGTCTCGGCGTCCACCCCCACCGGCTGCCTGGACAGGGCGCAGAACGCCATGGTCTTCGTGTGGGTCAGGGAGAAGTGCGGGCCGCCCCGGAGGAAATAGGGCTTCCCGGCGGCCGTCTTCGTCACCGGCGGCAGCGGGCCGCCGTGCATCATCCGGTATGCGCGGTCCAGCAGCACGTAGGCCGCTTCGTGGCCGGTGCGGCCCCCGATGGGCATCCCAAAAATCTCCATGGTCGCCTCTCCCCTTTCTCTCTGGGCGGCCGCCGGCGGGACGGCCGAAATTTTTGAAAAAAAAGAGCTGCTGCAATCTCTGCAACAGCTCTTTGGTTTTGCCAATCAGCCGTTGGCCTTCATGCGGGCGAAGCAGTCGCTGCAATAGACCGGTCTGTCGGACTTGGGCTCAAAGGGCACGCGGGCCTCGCCGCCGCAGGCGGCGCAGGTGGCCGTGAAGTACTCTCTCGGGCCGCGGGCAGCGTTCTTGCGAGCATCGCGGCAGGCCTTGCAGCGGCGGGGCTCGTTCTGGAATCCGCGCTCCGCGTAGAACTCCTGCTCACCGGCGGTGAACACGAACTCGTTGCCGCACTCCTGGCAAATCAACGTCTTGTCTTCGTACATTGGATGTTACCTCTCTTTTGCTTCATAGTGTTCGCCCTGACAAAGATGCCCACAAAAATGCTTGTTGGTCTCGCTGGACAGGGTCTGAAATATTGCGAACGGCTATGCCGTTGTCGCCGGGGGGTGCAGCCTGGCCATCTTCTGGCGGATCCGCTGCACAGCGTTGTCCACCGTCTTGGCGGACTTGTGGAGGGACTGGGCAATCTCCCGATACGACAGCCCCTCTAAATATAGGGACAGGGTCTGACGTTCCAGGGGGGACAGGACGCCGGTCAGACGGCGCTGGAATTCTGCAAATTCCTCCCTGCCGATGAGCAGTTCCTCCGGACTCTTTTCCGTGGGCGTCGGGTTGGCTTCATCACTGGGAGCATCCAAAGAGAAGGCATACAGGGACACGGAATCGTTCAAAACGCGGTGTTTCGGGGAGGCCGCCGCACGGACCGCCGAAATCAGGCGGCTGCGGATGCAGAGGGCGGCGAAGGTTCGGAACGAGGCCTCCCGCTCCGGGTCATAGGCCGCCGCCGCGTGCAGCAGGCCCAGCATCCCCTCCTGCAGGAGGTCGTCAAAGTCGGCGCCGGCCAGGAAATACGGCCGGGCGCAGGCCCGCACCAGCTGCTGGTAACGCCGCACCAGCTCTTCCATCGCCTGGCTGGAGGAGGCGCACAGCCGACACAGCTCGCCGTCGGTCAGCTGATGAAGGGGACTCTGCATTGGGATTTCTTCCTCATGTGGTCATTATAATCACGGGCACACATTTTGTCAATAGCTATAAAAAACTTTCTCTGTGCAATTTTAATTTTGTGCGTTTTCGACACTGCGAACCACGGTCGCCGCGGCGGCCTCCGCCAGCTCCTGGGTCCCGGCCTCCACCATGACGCGAATCAGCGCCTCGGTGCCCGAGGGGCGCACCAGCACGCGGCCGTCCCCGCCCAGGGAGGCCTCCGCCTCGGCGATGGCCTGGCGGACGGCGGGCGTCTCCAGCAGCGCCTCCTTGGCGGCCTTCTCCAGGGGCGCCTTCACATTTTGCAGCACCTGGGGATACTGGGGCACCTGGGCCGCCAGCTGGCTGACGGGGACCATGGCCTGGCTGACAATCTGCAAAAACTGCAGCGCCGCCAGCTGGCCGTCGCCGGTGGTCATGTGGTCCAGGAAGATGATGTGGCCCGACTGCTCGCCGCCCAGCACCATGCCCTTCTTCTGCATCAGCTCCAGCACGTGGCGGTCGCCCACGGCGCTGCACGGCAGCTCCATGCCCTGGGCCTCGGCAAACCGGTGGAGCCCCAGGTTGGACATGACCGTGGCCACGAAGCCGTTGTTCTTCAGCTTGCCCTGGGCCTTCAGGTGGGCCGCGCAGATGGCCATGATTTTGTCGCCATCCACGGTCTGCCCCTTCTCGTCCACCACCAGGCAGCGGTCGGCGTCGCCGTCAAAGGCAATGCCCAAATCGTAACATCCAGACACCACCCGCTCGGCCAGCTCCTCCATGTGGGTGGAGCCGCAGTGGTCGTTGATGTTCACGCCGTTGGGCTGGTCGTGGAGGTACATGACCCCCATGTTGAACCGGCTGAAAATCCGCCGGGCCGTCTTGGAGGCCGCGCCGTTGGCGCAGTCGATGAGGACCCGCAGGTCGGAGATCTCCTGGGTCACCGTGCCCAGCAGGTGGTAGGTGTAGCCCTCGAGAGCGAAGTGGCCGTTGTAGATCTGCCCCACCTGCTCCGGGCCGGGGGCCACGGGCAGCTCCCCGGTGGAGAGGACCATCCGCTCGATGGCCTCCTCCAGCTGGTCGTTCAGCTTGAACCCCTCGGCGGAGAACATCTTGATGCCGTTATACTGGTAGGGGTTGTGGGACGCGGAGATGACGATGCCGGTGTCGGCGTGGTGGGTCACCGTCAGATATGCCACGGCCGGCGTGGGCACCACGCCCAGCTGCACCACCGTGGCGCCGCCGGCGCAGAGGCCGGCGCTCAGCGCCGCTTCAATCATATCCGAGGAAATCCGCGTGTCCTTGCCCACGGCCACCATGGGCCGGCGGCCCACCTCCTTGCGCAGCTGATAGGCCGTCGCCAGGCCCACCCGGTAGGCCAGATTGTTGTTGAGGCTCTCGTTGGCGATGCCGCGGATGCCGTCTGTTCCAAATAACGTACCCATATCCGTACCTCCTTCTATCTTACACGCTGAACTGCTGTTGTCCCTGCCGCTCCAGATGCAGGTGGTCGTAGGCCAGCTGCGTCACGCAGCGGCCCCGGGGCGTCCTGGTCAGGAAGCCAATCTGCATCAGGTACGGCTCGTAGACGTCCTCCAGCGTGACCGTCTCCTCGCCGATGGTGGCCGCCAGGGTCTCTAGACCCACGGGGCCGCCGCCGTAGTTTTGAATAATCGCCGTGAGCATCCGCCGGTCCAGGGCGTCCAGGCCCAGGCGGTCAATCTCCAGCTGGTCCAGGGCGTGGTCGGCGGCCTCCTTGGTGATGACGCCGTCGTAGTAAATCTGCGCAAAGTCCCGGACCCGGCGGAGAATCCGGTTGGCAATCCGGGGCGTGCCCCGGGAGCGGGAGGCAATCTCCTCCGCGCCGCTCCGGTCAATCTCCATCTGGAGCAGCGCCGCGCTGCGGGTGACAATCCGGGCCAGCTCCTCCTTCGTGTACAGCTCCAGCCGCAGCTGGACGCCGAACCGGTCCCGCAGGGGCGAGGACAGCTGGCCGGCCCGGGTGGTGGCTCCTACCAGGGTGAACCGCGGCAGCTCCAGGCGGATGGAGTTGGCCGAGGGGCCCTTGCCAATCATGATGTCGATGGCAAAGTCCTCCATGGCCGGGTAGAGGATCTCCTCCACCGCCCGGTTGAGCCGGTGGATCTCGTCGATGAACAGCACATCCCCGGCGCTCAGGTTCGTCAGCAGGGCGGCCAAATCGCCGGCCTTCTCGATGGCCGGCCCCGAGGTCACCCGCATTTTCACGCCCATCTCGTTGGCGATGACGCCGGCCAGGGTCGTCTTGCCCAGCCCCGGCGGGCCGTAGAGCAGCACGTGGTCCAGCGGCTCCCCGCGGCGGCGCGCCGCCTCGATGTAGACCGAGAGGTTGGCCTTGGCCTTCTCCTGGCCGGTGTAGTCCTGGAGGCTCCTGGGCCGCAGGGAGAACTCCCCCTCGTCCTGGGGCGTCAGGGAGGAGGTCACCAGGGGCGCCTCCATGTCCTGGGAAAAATCGATGCTCACCGGTCCGCTCCCCTCACTTCAGTACCATGGCCCGCAGGCAGACCCGGACAATCTCCTCGGCCGACAGGCCCTCCGGCTGGAGGCCGCGCATGGCCGCGCCGATTTCCGCCTGGGAATAGCCCAGGGCCGCCAGGGCCGCGGCGGCCTCGGCCACCGGGCCGGCCCCCTCCGGGGCGGCGGACGGAAGCCCGCCGCCGGCGGCCAGCTGTTCCCCGGCAATTTTGTCCTTGAGCTCCAGGAGAATCCGCTGAGCCAGCTTCCGGCCGACGCCGGGGGCGGCGGTCAGGGCCTTCTCGTCGCCGGTGGCCACGGCCAGGGCGAACCGGTCCGGCGTCGTCACCGACAGAATGGCCAGCGCCGCCTTGGGCCCCACGCCGGAAACCGTCAGCAGCCGCTCGAAGCAGCTGCGCTCCTCCTGGGTGGCAAAGCCATAGATGTCGATGGCGTCCTCCCGGATGCTGCAATGGGTGTACAGCCGGTGCCGGCGGCCCATCTGCAGCTGGCCCTGGGTGTAGCCGGTGACGGAGCAGCCGTAGCCGACGCCGCCGCAGTCCAGCACGGCCAAGCCCGCCGCCAGGTGGGCGACGGTGCCTTCCAAATAGTAAAAGAGCATGGGTTCACCCTCCGCTTCTCGGCAAGCCGGCCTGCAGGAGCTGCGACGTGCGGCTCCTGCCGTGGCACAGGGCCAGGGCCAGGGCGTCGGCGGCGTCGTCGGGCCGGGGCAGCCGGTCCAGCTTCAGCAGACGGCGGGTCATGTCCATCACCTGCCGCTTTTCCGCCTTGCCGTACCCCACGACGGCCTGCTTGACCTGCATGGGGGTGTATTCGTACAGGGGGATCCCGGCCTGGGCGATGGTCAGCAGAATGACGCCCCGCCCGTGGGACACCCCGATGCCGGTGGTCACGTTGTGGCCCCAGAACAGCTCCTCCACGGCCACCGCCTCCGGCTTGAGCGTGGCGAGCAGCTCCGTCATGTCGTCGTAGAGCATCACCAGCCGCTGGGCAAATTCCAGGCCGGCCGGCGTGCGGATGGCGCCGTAGCGCAGGAGACTGGGGTCCCCCCGGTGGAACTCCACCAGGCCGAAGCCGATGGTGGCAAAGCCGGGGTCGATGCCGAGGATCCGCATCAGGCCGTTATCTGCATATAGCAGATGTTGAGGACGCCCAGTACCACGATGGCCAGCAGCACCCAGGCCATGACCACGTGCCAGCGGGGACGGGGCGTATAGCGCGTCTCCTCCTCCCGGGCGGCGTCATACCGCTCCCGGGCGCCCTCGAGGCTCTCGGTCGTCCGCTCGTCGTTCATGGTACATCACCTCAGAATACAGTATACCATATATACGGGAAAAAAGACAGTCCAAAGTTTCCGCCGGCCCGAACCGGGCCGGCGGGACCGTTCGACCGGATGCGCCCGGATCCGCGGCGCCGGCGGCCGCAGGCTGGCGCCCGACGGCACGTACAGGGGGACCCTGGCGGCCCCCCTGCAGCGAATCCCCCAGGGGCCCTTCGGCTCCCGGGGTTTGACGGTCTGCGTTCCCCGTCCGGTCAGATGGCGCTGTCCCGGAGGTCCCGCCACTGGGCGTCGGTGAGCACCGGCCGCAGGACCTCCAGCGCCTGGTCGAACTGGTTGGGGCGCGTCTGCGGCAGGCCGGTCTCCCGGGCCGGCATCGCCACGCCGCCGTTCCGCAGGGCCCGGAACCCCAGCTTCCGGTAGAGCAGGACCGCCGGATAGCTCCAGGTCTGGGTGTGCAGGCGGACGTCCAGGCCGGGCTCCAGCCGGGCAAAGCGGTTCAGGGCCAGCTGCACCACGGCCCGGCCCAGGCCCTTCCCCTGCTGGTCCGGCTGGGCGGCCACCCAGTGGAGGACGGCCCGGCGGCCGTCGGCCTCCTGGCTGTACCAGGCCAGGGCCGTGGCCACCGGCGTGCCGCCGGGGTCGGTGACGAAGACGAGCCGCTCCGCCAGCTGCTCCCGGTGAGGCAGGAAAATCCGCGTGAAGTAGTCCAGGGCCTCGGCCTCGTCGGAGAACTCCAGCACCGACGTCTCGATGCGGGCCCAGTGGACCTCGTCGCCGGGCCGGTAGAGCCGCCAGCCGTAGCCCTCCGGCAGGCGGGGCGTCCGCTCGGCCACTTCCCGGCCGGGCAGCACCATGTAAATGTGGCAGTGGGTCAGAGATTTGTCCAGCATGGGGATCCCTCCTGTTTTTTAATACGGAACTATCAGCTTCCGGCAGTCCGGGCAGCGCCAGGCGTCGCAGCGGCGCTCCAGCAGGCCCGTCAGCGGGATGTCGTCTTTTTTTGCCAGCCCCAGCAGGTGGCCGTCCGGCGACTGGGTGTAGTAGAGAAATGCGCCGTTCCCCTGGAGGAACCCTGTCTCCATCCGTTTGCCGCAGTATGGGCAGTTCACGCAATTCCCTCCTTGCTTCCTGCGCGCTTTGAAAAAGCGGCAGCCGGACGGCTGCCGCTTCATCGAACTATTTGGCCTTGCGCAGATACGAGAACCACATCAGCCAGCCGATGGCCACACCGCCGACGATGTTCCCCAGGGTCACCGGAATCAGGTTCCCCAGGAAATAGTTCCCCCACGTCAGGCTCTCCAGGGCCACGCCCGCGGCCTGGGCCGCCTCGGCGTAGGCCGGCACACCCTTGGCAAAGAGGCCCAGCATACAGTAGGTCATGTCCGCGATGGAGTGGTTGAACCCGCAGACCACGAAGAACATCACCGGGGCCCAGGCGCCGAGGATCCGGCTGACGCCGTCCTTTCCGCTCAGGGACAGCAGCACGCCCATCGTCACCAGGGCGTTGCAGAGGATGCCCATGAAGAAGGCGTTGGCAAAGGGCATCGTCATCTTGCCCACGGCCACCCGCATGGAGGCCGCCGCCAGGGCGTTGCTGCCGGCGCTCAGCCAGCCGAACCGGGCGCAAATCACCGCCACCAGCAGCGAGCCGACAAAATTGCCGATGTACACAAAGAACCAGTTCTTCAGCATCCCCGCCAGGCTGGCCTTCTTGTCCAGCACGCTGATGGAAATCAGGGTGTTGCCGGTGAACAGCTCCGCCCCGGAGAGCACCACCGTGCCCAGGCCGAAGGCGAACAGCAGGCCGGAAATCATCCGCACCATGCTGTTGTTGTCGATGCCGTAGGTGGCCATGTTGGTCACGCAGGCCGGAACGCCGATGAGGAACCCGGACAGGATTCCCAGCAGCAGCATCTTCGAGATGGGCAGCTTCGTCTTGGCCGCGCCGGCGCCGGAATAGTTGGCGACCGTCTCCGCCGCAGTGAACAGATTCATAACAATCCCTTCCCTTCCAAAGGTCGGGGGGAAAACATCAAAGGGTCTTGGCCGCCGCCTCCACCACATGGCCGATGAGGACCGAGGTGGTCACGCTGCCCACGCCGCCGGGAACCGGGGTGATGGCCTCCACAATCGGCTCCACCTCGTCGTACACGGCGTCGCCGGCGATGCCGCCCTTGGCCTCGTCCCAGTTGATGGACACATCCAGGACAATCTGCCCCGGCCGGACGAAGTCCTTCGTCAGGCTCCCGAGCACGCCGGCCGAGGAGACCAGGATGTCCGCCTCCCGCGCCACCGCCGCGACGTCCTTCGTCCGGGTGTGGCAGACGGTGACCGTGGCGTGGCGGGCCAGCAGCATCATCGCCGCAGGCTTCCCCACCACCAGGCTCCGGCCGATGACCACGGCCTTCTTGCCGGTGCAGTCGATGCCGTAGTGGTCCAGGATTTCCATGCAGGCCGCCGGCGTGCACGGGGCGTAGCCCAGGGGCTTGCCCATGAAGACGCCGGCGCTGGACAGGTCGGTCATGCCGTCCACGTCCTTGCGGGGGTCCAGACGGTTGCAGATGGCATCCTCGTCGGCCTTCAGGTGCTTGGGCAGGGGCCGGAACAGCAGAACGCCGTGGATGTTCGCATCGCCGTTGACCTGGTCGATGGCGGCCAGGACGTCGGCCTTGGCGGCGTCCTCGGGCAGGACAATCTTCTTCACGGCCACGCCGATGAGCTCGGCGCGCTTGGTGGCGCCCCGCTCATAGGAGAGGTCGTCGGGCCGCTCCCCTACCCGGATGATGCCCAGGGTGGGCGTGACGCCCCGGGCCTTCAGGTCCTCCACCTGCGCCTGGAGCCGTGCGTTCAGGGCAGCCGTGACTTCCTTGCCCAAAAGCTGCTTTGCCATTGTTTTCCCTCCAAAAGTCAGGAACGGCTGCGGAGCCGAGGCCCCGCAGCGTTCCTCTGCATCAAAAGTTGGCGCGGACGGCCGCGAAGATGGCGTCGGCCTTGGCGCAGTATTGTTCCAGCATGGCGTTGGCTTTCCGGTTGAGCTCCTCGGCCTTCTGGCGGTCCTTCATGGACTTGGTGTTGATGAATACGTTGAGGCTGGCGCTCTGGAGCGCTGCCTTGCAGCAGACCGCGCCGCAGCCGGCGTCGGACACCGCCAGGCGGGAACCCTTCTCCGCGAAGACCGCGATGACGTCCAGGGCCTCGCAGCAGGTTTCCATAATCTCCATGGGCACCGAGCAGGCCGTCAGGGTGGCCTCCTCGAGGATCCGGTCCCGGTTCGGGTCGTCCTTGGGGATGCCGTAGGCCTTGGACAGGGGCTCGAAGCACACGGCGTCCTGGGCCACCAGGTCCAGCAGCTTCCGCTGGAGGCCGTCGGAGCGGGCCTTGAGGGCCTGCATCTCCGCCTCCACGTCGGCGTACTTCTTTTTGCCCACGGTCAGCGAGCCGACCATGTTGCCCAGGGCGGTGCCGATGGCGCCCACCAGGGCCGCCGCGCCGCCGCCGGGAACCGGGGCGTTGGAGGCCAGCACCTCCACGAATTCCTCACAGCTTCTCTTGGTAAATTCCATACTTCCTCCGCGCGCTTTAGAACAGGCCGGAAATCTTGCCCGTGGCGTCCACGTCAATCCGCTCGGCCGCGGGGACCTTCGGCAGGCCCGGCATGGTCATAATCTCGCCGGTCAGCGCCACCAGGAAGCCGGCGCCGGCGGAGACCTTGACGTTCCGCACCGTCACCGTGAAGTCCGTGGGCGCGCCCAGCTTCGAGGGGTCGTCGGACAGGCTGTACTGGGTCTTGGCCATGCAGATGGGCATCTTGTCGTAG
>CAJFNZ010000133.1 GCA_904395905.1 uncultured Oscillospiraceae bacterium
GCCGAAGGGGCTCCCCTGCTAAGGGAGTAGGCGTCTAAACAGCGCGCGAGGGTTCAAATCCCTCTCACTCCGCCACGTCGGAGCAAAGTCCGCTTTGCTCCGACGTCTTTTTATGCCTGCGGCAAAAAAGACGGTTGCGCAGCCGGTTGACGGTTGCCCCCTCACGCAATCAAGAAAATGACCGCTGAGCCGGGGGAGCTGTGGGCGGTCATTTTCTTTAGGCCAAAGCGCACGACCAGGGCGGGCCCGGAAAATTCCGGCGCGAAAACCCGCGGTTCTTTCATCTTCCTTTCATCTTCCCGTGGTATGCTGGTCCCAACGAACCACAGCGGCCGTGGCCGCAGTCTGGAGGACCATCATGCATCACAATTCTTCCCCCCGGCGCTATCTGACCTGGGCGCTGAACCTGGCGCTGGCGCTGCTGATTTTCTGGCTCCTGGACGAGGTCTGGGACTTTGAACACTTCCACTGGGACGCCGACTGGGATGAGACCGTATCGGCCGTCGTTCTGGTGCTGCTGGCGCTCTGGGTCCGCCGCGCCCTGCTGCGGAGCCGCCGCGTGGCCGCCTGGCTGGCCGCGTTTGCCTCCGCGCCTTCCGCGCCGGCCTGGGAGCCGGACGCCCCGTCCGCCGCCGAGCCGTCGTCCGCCGTCTCCCTGGCGGAACACCCCGACGAGGTGGTGCTGGAGCTGGATCTGCTCCGGGACACCCTGGCCCACTCTCCCCTCTGCCGCGCCCTGGCCGTGCCGCTGCCGACGGAAAACGTCTCACAGTCCCTGCCCGGCTTGCTCCACCCGGACGACGTCCCGGCCGCAGAGGCCCTGCTGGCCCAGTGCCGCCAGGACGGCCGCCGCCGGAGCCTGGAACTGCGGGTTCGGGACGGCCAGGGGCAGTATCTCCGCTGCCTGCTCAAGCTGGGCGGCGTCCGGGACGCCGACGGCCGCATCCTCCGGCTGATTGGCACCGTCACCGATTGCCGGCGGGAGAGCCGTGAACTGGCCCGCCTGCGCCGCCTGGCCGAGACCGACGGGCTGACGGGCCTGCTGAACCGGCGCGCCTTCCAGCGCCAGGCCCAGGAGGCCCTGGACCAGGGGGCGGACGCGGCGCTGCTGTTCATGGTGGACATGGACCGCTTCAAGGAAATCAACGACACCTACGGCCACCAGGCGGGCGACGACGCCCTGCGCCTGGCCGCCCAGGCCCTGCGTGACTTTGCCGGCCAGTCCGGCGGCATCGCCGGCCGGCTGGGGGGCGACGAGTTCGCCGTCTTCCTGCCCCGGCCGACGCCCGGCCAGGCGGCGGCGCTGCTGGCCCAGCTGGAAGCCGCTCTGCGCTTCCGCCCCTCGCCGGACGCCCACGTCTGTGCGGCCACCGTCGGCATGGCCGCCGCCCAGGCCGGCGAAGGATACGCCGCCCTCTACCGCCGGGCCGACGAGGACCTCTACCGGCGCAGGGCACAGCGGCGGGAGGCCGCAGCCGCATCGGCCCCCTGAGCGGCCGCACTTGACGGCCGCCGCCGGGCCATGGTAGGATAGGGGCATCCAAACCACTGACGGGAGGCGGACACCATGTTCCGTGAGATGCGCAGAAAGCGCCAGGCCCTGGACCGGGCCCGGTGCGAAGAGATTCTCCTGCGGGGCTCCTGCGGCGTCCTGGCCGTGGCCGGCGACGACGGCTACCCCTACGCCGTGCCCCTGAGCTACGTCTACGCCGGCGGGAAGCTCTACTTCCACAGTGCCAAGGCCGGCCACAAGACCGACGCCGTCCGCCGGTGCCCCAAGGCGTCCTTCTGCGTGGTGGACGCCGACCGGGTGGTCCCGGCGGAGTACACCACCTACTTCCGCAGCGCCATCGCCTTCGGCACGGTGCGGATTCTCGAGGACGACGGGGAAAAGCGGGCCGCCATCGAACTGCTGGCCCGCAAGTACCACCCCGACGACACGGCCGAGCGCCGCGCCGCCTTCATCGACCGGGAGTGGACGCTCCTGGCCGTGTGGGAGATGACCATCGACCACCTGAGCGGCAAGGAGGCCAGAGAGCTGGCCAAAGGCTAGCCGTTGGGGCAGGCGATTTCCACCATCTCCTCAATCATCCGGTGGAGCAGCCGCGCCTGGCGGGTGTCGGCGGCGCGGTAGTAGACCTCCTTGCCCTCCCGCCGGCTGACGATGAGCCCGGCGGCCTTCAGCTGCCGCAGATGGTGGGAGACGGCCGGGCTGGTCATGTCCACCATGGCCGACAGGTTGATGACGCACTCCTCACAGTGGCACAGCAGCCAGAAGATCCGCACGCGGCTGCCGTCGCCCATCTGCTTGAACAGCTCCGACACCGTCTGGAAGTCCGCCAGGCTGGGCATATGGGCCAGCTCCTGCTCCATGGGCTGGCCATGGTCGTGGGGCAGCGGGTTGCGCATGGCCCTCTCTCCTTTCGTCTCCGCCGCCGCGCTTTGTCGCGGCGGCGTTTTTCCATATTGTATCACGGATCCCCCGCCGCCGCAAACCCCCTCCCGCCGCCGAAAAAAATCGCCTCCCCCCTTGACAACGGCGGCGGCAGCTGGTATGATGGACTTACGATTAAGAGATTATTTAATCGTTAAACCGATTTCGAGAAAGGGAGCTGCCCCATGAAAAAGACGTACAAAATCGAAGTGGACTGCGCCAACTGTGCCAACAAGATGGAGGAGGCCGCCCGGAAGACCCCCGGCGTCCAGGCCTGCACCGTCAATTTCATGACGCTGAAGATGAACGTGGAGTTCGCCGAAGGCCAGGACCCCAAGGCCGTCATGGAGGCCGTCCGCGCCAACTGCAAAAAGGTCGAAGACGACTGCGAAGTGTACATCTGACTCCCCGCCTGCCGGAGAAGGCCCCAGGGCCCTCTCCGGCATCTTGCGGCATATCATTCAGCAATTAAGCATTTATTGAATTATTGTTCATCGATTGGAGGGACGCACCATGAGCAAAAAACAGCGGGTGATGCTGACCCGGATCCTCATCGCGGCGGTGATGCTCCTCGCACTGCACTTCCTGCCCGTGGACGGCTGGCTGCGGTTTGGGCTGTATCTGGTCCCCTACCTGGTCATCGGCTACGACATCCTCATCAAGGCCGGCAAGGGCATCCGGAACCGGCAGGTATTCGACGAAAACTTCCTGATGGCCGTGGCCACGGTCGGCGCCATCGCCCTGGCGCTCTATGAGCGGAGCGGCGACTACACCGAGGCCATCGCCGTGATGCTCTTCTACCAGGTTGGCGAGTGGTTCCAGAGCTACGCCGTGGGCAAGAGCCGCCGGAACATCAGCGAGCTGATGGACATCCGCCCCGACAGCGCCAACATCGAGCGGGACGGCCGGCTGGAGCCGGTGGACCCCGACGAGGTGGAAATCGGTTCGGTCATCGTCGTCCGGCCCGGGGAAAAGGTGCCCATCGACGGCGTCGTCCTCGAGGGCGCCTCCTCCCTGGACACCGCCGCCCTGACCGGCGAGAGCCTCCCCCGGGAGGTGGCCGCCGGCGATGAAATCATCAGCGGCTGCATCAACCTGACGGGCCTGCTGAAAATCCGCACGACGAAGGAATTCGGCGAGTCCACAGTCTCGAAGATCCTCGACCTGGTGGAGAACGCCTCCTCCCGGAAGTCCCGCTCCGAGGCGTTCATCTCCAAATTCGCCCGGATCTACACGCCGGCCGTGTGCATCGCGGCCCTGGCCCTGGCCATCCTGCCGCCGCTGGTGCGCCTGACTCTGCTGGGCCTCCCGGCCGGCTGGGGCACGTGGGTCTACCGGGCCCTGACCTTCCTGGTGGCCAGCTGCCCGTGCGCCCTGGTCATCAGCATCCCGCTGAGCTTCTTCGCCGGCATCGGCGGGGCCAGCAACGCCGGCGTGCTGGTCAAGGGCTCCAACTACCTGGAGACGCTGTCCCAGACGAAGGTGGTGGTCTTTGACAAGACCGGCACCCTGACCCAGGGCGTCTTCGAGGTCAACGGCATCCACCACAGCCGCGTGGAGGATGAGAAGCTGCTGGAGTACGCGGCCCTGGCCGAGAGCGCCTCGTCCCACCCCATCAGCCTGAGCCTCCGGCGGGCCTACGGCCGGGAGCCGGA
>CAJFNZ010000134.1 GCA_904395905.1 uncultured Oscillospiraceae bacterium
ATTTTGGCGAGGGGATGCAGCCTGCTGCGCGCACGGCCCTGCGGGCCGCACACTTGCAGGCTGTAAAGTGTTTTTTCCGAGGCGCATGTCCCCGGAAAAAACGGATTTGACTTGATTTCGTCCGCTTCGGCGGACGAAACTCTGCCGAGGGCTTTTTTCTGTGCTAAGATGTACGTTGCCCTCCTGCACGGCATTACAGTTTCTGGAATTCTGCGCGGGCGCCGCGGTCGCGGCGCCCGCAGGTGCATTGTTGTGGAACCGCAAAATGGGTTGGATACTCCGAGCGGGAACGAGCCGTGCGCGCACGGCGGGAAAGGCTGTCCGCTGGAGTGCCCGCAGCTGTGTATTGCGTGGAACCACAAAAATGGGTTAGATCTTCCGAGCGGGAACGAGCCGTGCTCGCACGGCTGTAGGGGCAATCCGCTCGAGCGCCCGCAGCTGTGTACTGCTGTCTAAATCATGCTGGGCTGCCAGCAGGCGGGGGCCTCGATGCCCATCATTTTGACGAGCGTCGGGGCCACGTTGGCCAGACCGTAGGCGCCGTCCCGGATGACGTAGCGGGTGTCCGGGTCGTAGATGATGAAGGGGACGGGGTTCAGGGAGTGGGCCGTGCGGACGGTGGTCTTGCCCTTCTTGGTCTCGGTCATCTGGTCGGCGTTGCCGTGGTCGGCGGTGACGCAGACGGTGTAGCCGTAGCGGTCGGCGGCCTCGAGAATCCGGCCGACGCCCTGATCGACGTACTCCATGGCGGTGATGGCCGCCGACAGGGAGCCGGTGTGCCCCACCATGTCGCCGTTGGGATAGTTGCAGCGGAGGAAGTCAAACTTCCGGGAGGCCATCATCTCCACCATCCGGTCGGTGATTTCCACGGACTTCATGGCAGGCGCCTGGTCGAAGGGGATGATGTCCGAGGGAATCTCCTCGTAGGTCTCCAGGTTCTCATCCACCTTGCCCGAGCGGTTGCCATTCCAGAAGTAGGTCACGTGGCCGTACTTCTGGGTCTCCGACAGGGCGTACTCCCGGATCCCGTGGGCGCAGAGGACCTCGGTCAGGGTGTTCTGGATGACCGGCGGCTCCACCAGGTAGCGGGTGGGAATCTTCAGGTCGCCGTCGTACTCCAGCATCCCGGCGAACTCGACGCCGGTGTAGTCGCCCCGGTCGAACTTGTCGAAGTCCTTCCGGTCGAAGGCCAGGGAGATCTCCTGGGCCCGGTCGCCGCGGAAGTTGAAGAGGATGACGCTGTCGCCGTTGGCGATGGTCCCCACCGGCTTGCCGTCCCGGGCGATGACGAAGGGCGGCAAGTCCTGGTCGATGACGCCGGGCGTCTCCTGGCGGTACGTCTCAATGGCGGCCTCGGCGCTGGGGAACTGCCGGCCCTCGCCCCGGACGTGGGTCTTCCAGCCCAGCTCCACCATGGGCCAGTTGGCCTCGTAGCGGTCCATGGTGATGGTCATGCGGCCGCCGCCGGAGGCAATCCGATAGTCGCAGCCCTCGCCGGACAGCTCGGTGAGGACCGCCTCCAGCTGCCGGACGTACTCCAGAGCCGAGGTAGCCGGCACGTCGCGGCCGTCCAGGAGGATGTGGCACCGGACCGTCCGGACGCCTTCGGCCTTGGCCTCCCGGAGCATGGCAAACAGATGGGCGGTGTTGGAGTGGACGTTGCCGTCGGACAGCAGGCCCAGGAAGTGGAGGGTCTTGCCGCCCTTGGCGTTCTCCATCAGGGCCTTCCAGGTCTTGGACTGATACATGGCGCCCGACTCGATGCTCTCGGAGACCAGCTTGGCCCCCTGGGCGTAGATCTGGCCGCAGCCCAGGGCGTTGTGGCCCACCTCGGAGTTGCCCATGTCGTCGTCGGTGGGAAGGCCGACGGCGGTGCCGTGGGCTTTGAGCCAGGTGTAGGGGCAGGTGGCGAAGAGCTTGTCCAGATTGGGGGTGTTGGCCTGCTTGACGGCGTCGCCGGGGCCGCCGTCGCCGCGGCCCACGCCGTCCATGATGACCAGTACAATGGGTTTCTTCATCTTATGACCTCCGTCTCACGATGGTTGGGGTTGTGTTCCGGGTGTATTCTACTACAAATCGGCGGAAGATACAATTCCCCCGCAGCTTTTTTATCGGTTTTCACAACGGCCGGGCCCGGTTCAGAGCAGGCTGCCCTTGAGGCCCTTTTTGAGCACCAGCATGGCCCGGTCGGCCCCCCAGAAGGACAGGGTGACCAGGCGGTAGCCGCGCCGCTCCCACTGGGTGAGCGCCGCCTGAATTCGCGCCTCCGCCGTTTCGGGCGTCAGCGCGGTGAGCAGTTCCGTCTGATACATGACGCGGATTCCTCCTTTTGTGCAGCGTCAGTTGAACACCGTCTCCCCGTCGCCGAAGAGGGCGCGGATCCGGCCCCAGAGGGGGCTGTCCTCGGCGGGGGGCGACGCGGTGATGCAGGCGGCCGCAGCCTCCTGGGCCTCCTGGAGGGTGGCCAGGTCGCAGGCGAGGCTCGCCACCTTGAAGACCGGCAGGCCGTGCTGCCGCCGGCCGAAGAAATCGCCGGGTCCCCGCAGCTTCAGGTCCTCCTGGGCAATTTGAAAGCCGTCGTTGGTGGCGCAGAGGGCCTTGAGCCGGGCGCGGGTCTCCGGGGCCTTGGCGTCGGAAATCAGCACGCAGTAGGACTTCGCGCTGCCCCGGCCCACTCGGCCCCGCAGCTGGTGCAGCTGGCTCAGGCCGAACCGCTCGGCGTTCTCCACCACCATCAGCGTGGCGTTGGCCACGTCCACGCCCACCTCGATGACCGTGGTGGCCACCAGGATGTCCAGCTCCCCGGCCGAGAAGCGGGCCATGACGGCCTCCTTCTCGGCGCCCTTCATGCGGCCGTGGAGGAGCCCCACCCGCAGGTCGGGAAACACCGTCTTCCCCAGGGTCTCGGCCCAGGCCTCGGCGGCCTTGAGGGAGTCGGCCTCCTGCTCCTCAACCGCCGGGCAGACGATGTAGACCTGGTGGCCCTCGGCGGCCTGGCGGCGGATGAACTGGTTGATGCGGGGCCGCAGGGCCTCGCCGACGAGGAAGGTATCCACCGGCTGGCGGCCCGGCGGCAGCTCGTCCACCACGGAGAGGTCCAGGTCCCCGTAGAGAATCAGGGACAGCGTCCGGGGAATGGGCGTGGCGGACATGACCAGGAGGTGGGGGCTGCCGGCCTTGGCCGACAACGCCGCCCGCTGGGCCACGCCGAACCGGTGCTGTTCGTCGGCGATGACCAAATCAAGACGGGCAAACGTCACGTCGCCGGTGAGCAGGGCGTGGGTGCCGATGACCACCTGGGCCGAGCCGTCGGCCAGGGCGGCCTTGGCCGCCCGCTTGGCCGGCGCCCCCAGGGAGCCGGTCAGCAGCACCGTGGAGACCCCCAGGGAGGCCAGCAGCGGCTCCAAGTGGCGGAAATGCTGCTCGGCCAGAATCTCCGTCGGGGCCATCAGGGCCGTCTGGCAGCCGTTCTGCGCGGCCACGTAGGCCGCCGCCGCGGCCAGGACGGTCTTGCCGCTGCCCACATCCCCCTGAATCAGACGGTTCATGGGGCGGCTGCCGGCAAAGTCGGCCAGCAGGTCGTCCACCGCCCGCCGCTGGGCGCCGGTCAGGGAGAAGGGGAGGGCCGCCAGGAAGGGCTCCAGGGAGAGGTTCCGATAGGGGGCGTGGGGCACGGCGGTCCGCCGGGCCCGGAGCAGCGCCAGGCCGGCGGAGAAGACGAAGAACTCCTCAAAGACCAGCCGCTTCCGGGCGACGGCCAGGTCCGCAAAGGAGGCCGGCCGGTGGATGGTCTCGTAGGCGAAGGCCGCGCCGCAGAGACCCCGGGCCTCCCGCACGGATGTGGGCAGCACCTCGGGCAGGTCCTCCAGGCAGGCGTCCAGGGCCTGGCCCACCAGCCGCACCAGGAGCTTGTTGTGCAGGCCCGCGGTGAGGCCGTAGACGGGGAGAATCCGCCGGGTGACCACCGCCGGGTCGCCGGGCCGCTCGAAGGCGGGGTTCGTCATCTGGACGCCCAAAAGCCCGCCCTCCAGGCGGCCGTAAAAGAGGTACGTCTCGCCGTAGGCCAGCTGGCCGGCCACGTAGGCCTGGTTGAAGAAGGTCAGGTGGAGGCGGCCGGTGTCGTCGGCCACCGTCAGCTTCGTCAGGTCCAGGCCGCGGCGGATGTGGCTGGTGCGGGGCTCCGTGACCACCATGGCCTCGAAGCAGGCGGGGGCGTCGGTGGTCAGCGAGGCGATGGGCACCAGCCGGGTCCGGTCCTCGTAGTCCCGGGGAAAGTCGGTCAGGAGGTCGTAGAGGGTGCGGATGCCCAGGGCCTCCAGCTGCCGGGCCCGGGCGGGGCCGACGCCGCTGAGGACGGTGACAGGGTCGAAGAGGGACGGCACGGTGGCACCTCCTTGGAAAAACACAAACCCCCCTCCGACGAGGGAGGGAGGTCGTTGACGGTATGCGTTTACAAAAAGAGGTCCTCAGGAAGCGATGGAATTCATCTTCCTGGTGATGCTGCTCTTCTTCCGGGCGGCCGTGTTCTTGGGCAGGATCCCCTTCTTGACGGACTTGTCAATGGTCTTGATGGCAGCCTTGTAAGCGCTATCGGTCTCGGCGGCGTTACCGGCGGCGACGGCAGCCTCAAACTTCTTCAGAGAGGTCTTCAGAATGGACTTGGCCTTCTTGTTGCTCTCGTTGGCAGCGCGGGCCAGCAGGACTCTCTTCTTGGCAGACTTGATGTTGGGCACGATTACACCTCCTCCAATAGCGTTTCATTCCCGTAAAAGAATGGCCTCATGCAGAAATACATTATAGCCGGACCGGACGGGAAAATCAAGAGTTTTTTTCTCTTTTTTTGCCCGAACCGCATAGGCCGCAGCCGGCCGGCGGAAACTAAGGGCCGAGGTGAGGACCATGCGTGTGCGAACGGACCTGGCCCTGGAGGCCAAGGAGCTTTGGGAGCAGTCGGCGGGGAAGACGACCCGCCTGCCCGGCGTGACGGCCCGCAGCAAAACGGCGGGCGGCGTCGAGGTGACGACGGTGGAGGTTCTGGACGGCCGGGGGGAAAAGGCCCTGGGGAAGCCGGCGGGCACCTACGTGACGCTGGAGCTGCGGGACTTTGCCCGCAAACACCGGGACAGCCTGCCCCGGGCCGCCGAGGTGCTGGCCCGGCAGCTGCGGCCGCTGCTGGGCCTGAACCGGGGCGACCCGGTGCTGGTGGCCGGCCTGGGCAACGAGGCCGTGACGCCCGACGCTGTGGGGCCCAAGGTCGTCCGGCGGCTGCTGGTGACGCGGCACCTGGTGGAGGAGGTCCCGTCGTTTTTCGGCGGCTACCGGCCGGTGTCGGCGGTGACGCCGGGCGTCCTGGGCACGACGGGGCTCGAGAGCGCCCAGGTGGTGGCGGCCGTGGCCCAGCGGGTGAAGCCCCGCTGTGTGGTGGTGGTGGACGCGCTGGCGGCCCGGGAGCTGCGGCGGGTCTGCACCACGGTGCAGCTGACCGACACGGGCATCACGCCCGGATCCGGCGTCCAGAACGCCCGGGAGGCGCTGAGCCGGGCCCAGCTGGGCATCCCGGTGGTGGCCGTGGGGGTGCCCACGGTGGCCGACGTGGAGACGCTCCTCCGGGACAGCGGCGCCCAGCTGAGCCGCCGCCGGGCCGAAGCCCTCTGCGGCGGCCAGCGGATGATGGTGACGCCCCAGGACATCGACGCCCAGGTGGAGCGGATTGCCAAGCTGGTGGCCTGGGGGCTGAATCTGGCGCTCCAGGAGAACCTGGAGCTGGAGGATGTGGCATTTTTGACGGAATAGCGCAACCGTGCGTTATGTCAACGCCGTATACAGCCGGGAGAAACCCTGTGGAGAACGGGGGAGAGCTGTTGAAAAAGCTGTTGGAACTGTGAAAAACTCGGGCAAATCGCCGGCCTCCTTCCGGCGGCCTCCGGGGACCTGCCGGGGCGGGCGGGCTGCATAAAAGGCTGCATAGAGGGCGAATGGCCCGGGGGAGACCGGGAATTATGTCGCTGGAAAACCGCCGTTACGGTCAACTCCGCCGGCGGCTTTTTCATCGGAAAAATTCAAAAAACTCGGAAGGCGGCCAAACAGTTTGGAAGAATCGGAAGAAAATTACACAAAACGGAAGCGGACGGGGGACGGGCTTTCCGGCGGATCCACAAAAATCGGGGAGGCCGTTCCATTTTCCTTGACGGGCCGGGGCGGCGGCGGTATGCTTTGGACATCGATGGCAGAAGAGGAGGACGAACCATGGCAGTGAAACACATCTTCGTAACCGGCGGCGTCGTCTCGGGCCTGGGCAAGGGAATCACGGCGGCCTCCCTGGGGCGGCTGCTCAAGGCCCGGGGGGTCCGGGTCTCGGTCCAGAAGCTGGATCCCTACCTGAATGTGGACCCGGGCACCATGAGCCCCTACCAGCACGGGGAGGTCTTCGTCACCGACGACGGCGCCGAGACGGACCTGGACCTGGGCCACTACGAGCGGTTCATCGACGAGAACCTGACGGTCCGCAGCTCCGTCACCTCGGGCAAGATCTACTGGAACGTCCTCAACCGGGAGCGGACCGGCGACTTCCTCGGCGGCACCGTGCAGATTATCCCCCACATCACCAACGAAATCAAGCGGCGGATCTACGCCATGGACGACGGCAAGACCGACGTGGTCCTGACGGAAATCGGCGGCACCGTCGGCGACATCGAGTCCCAGCCCTTCCTGGAGGCCATCCGCCAGGTGGCCCTGGAGGTGGGCCGGGAGAACTGTATGTTCATCCACGTGTCGCTGATTGTGGCCATCCCCGGCTCCGGGGAGCTGAAGTCCAAGCCCACCCAGCACTCCTGCAAGGAGCTGCTGTCCATCGGCATCCAGCCCGACGTCATCATGTGCCGGTGCGACCAGGAGGTGCCCCTGGAGATCCGCCAGAAGATTTCCCTCTTCTGCAACATCCCGGTGGAGAACGCCATCCCCAACCTGACGGCCTCTGTCCTCTACGAGGTGCCCCTGATGCTGGAGGAGGCCGGCCTGGGCGAGGTGACGGTCAAGCGCCTGGGGCTCGCCTGCGGCCGGCCGGAGCTGGCCCAGTGGGCCGCCATGGTGGAGCGGGCCAAGCACCCCCACCGCCGGGTGACGGTGGCCCTGGTGGGGAAGTACACGGCCCTCCACGACGCCTACCTGAGCGTGGTGGAGGCCCTGACCCACGGCGGCATCGAGAACGACGCCCGGGTGGAAATCCGCTGGGTCGAGTCCGAGACGGTCACCGCCGAGACGGCGCCCCGGATTCTCGGGGACTGCGACGGAATCCTGGTGCCCGGCGGCTTCGGCGACCGGGGGGTGGAGGGGATGATTTGCGCCGCCCGGTACGCCCGGGAGCAGGGGATCCCGTATCTGGGCATCTGCCTGGGAATGCAGATGGCCGTGGTGGAGTTCGCCCGCCACGTCTGCGGCATGGCCGACGCCCACTCCAGCGAGCTGGACCACCAGACGGCCCACCCGGTCATCGACCTGATGCCCGACCAGGTGGGCGTCACGGCCAAGGGCGGCACGATGCGCCTGGGCAGCTGTCCCTGCCGGCTGGCCGAGGGCTCCCGGGTCCGGGCGGTCTACGGCGAAGCGGAGATTGCCGAGCGGCACCGCCACCGCTATGAGTTCAACAACGCCTACCGCGAGCAGCTGACCGGCGCGGGCCTGCGGCTGTCCGGCCTGTCCCCCGACGGCCGGCTGGTGGAGATTGTGGAGCTGCCGGACCACCCCTGGTTTGTGGGCGTCCAGTTCCACCCGGAGCTGAAGAGCCGGCCCAACCGGGCCCATCCGCTGTTCCGGGCCTTCCTCGCGGCCGCGGCGGCGCGGCAGGCCGGCCGGGCGGAGGGCTGAGCCGGAATCTTGGAGAAATCCCACAAAAAAGGCGGCCGGCCGGCCGCCTTTTTTGCTGCCTGCCGGGGGCGGCGTCGAAATTGAATGAATAATTATACAAATACCCCCTTGAAATATGCTGAAAACAGCGTATAATAATGGTATCACATCCAATGGAGCTGGAGAGATGGCGATGGAATACCGTGTCTTTATTGACGGCAGCGCCGGCACGACGGGGCTGAAAATCTATGAGCGGTTTCAGAACCGGCCGGAGATCCGGCTGATAACCCTGCCGGAGGCGCGACGAAAGGACCTGGAGGCCCGGCGGGCGGCCGCGGCGGAGGCGGACATCAGCTTCCTGTGCCTGCCCGACGAGGCCTCCCGGGAGCTGTGCGCGGCGCTGCCGCCGGGGACGCGGGTCCTGGACACCTCCACGGCCCACCGGACGGCCCCGGGCTGGGTCTACGGCCTGCCGGAGCTGTCGGAGGCCCAGCGGGCGGCGGTGGCCGGCGCCGAGCGGGTGGCGGTGCCGGGCTGCCACGCCACGGGCTTTGTGGTGCTGGCGGCGCCGCTGGTGGCCCTGGGCATCGCGGGGGCGGACTACCCCTTCACGGCCTGGTCGGTGACCGGCTATTCGGGGGGCGGCAAGAAGATGATTGCCGCCTATGAGGCTCCGGACCGCCCGGCGGCCTACGCAAGCCCCCGCCAGTACGGCCTGGGCCAGACCCACAAGCACCTGCCGGAGATGCAGCAGGCGGCCGGCCTGGCGGCCCCGCCGGTGTTCAGCCCGATTGTTGCCGACTATTTCAGCGGCATGGTCGTCTCGGTGCCCCTCCACCGGCGGCTGCTGGCCAAAGACTGGGGCCCCGGGGAGATTGCCGCGGCCCTGGCGGACTACTACGGCGGCCAGCGGTTTGTCCGCGTCCACCCCTGGGGCGGGGCGCCGGCCGGCGGCTTCCTGGACGCTCTCCGTTTGGCGGGGACGAACCGGCTGGAGGTGTTCGTCTGCGGCAACGACGAGCGGATGGTCCTCTCGGCCCGGTTCGACAACCTGGGCAAGGGGGCGTCCGGTGCGGCGGTCCAGTGCATGAACCTGATGCTGGGCCTGCCGGAGGAGACGGGGCTGGAATAGGGCGGCCCCGGCAGGATTTCCAATATTACCTTGCGGAGAAAGGACTCTGTTGCATATGAAAGAACTTCAGAAGGGCGTCTGCGCGCCCCAGGGCTTCCGGGCCGCCGGCATCTGGTGCGGCATCCGGAAGAACCAGTCCAAGGCCGATTTGGCCATGATTGTCAGCGATGTCCCCTGCACGGCGGCCGGCGTCTACACCAAGAACAAGGTCAAGGGCGCGCCGCTGCTGGTCACCCAGGCGCACCTGGCCGACGGCCACGCCCAGGCGGTCATCTGCAACAGCGGCAACGCCAACACCTGCGCGCCCAACGGCATGGAGATTGCCGAGGAGACCTGCGCCCTGGCCGCCGAGGCCCTGGGCCTCCGGCCGGAGGACCTGATTGTCGCATCCACCGGCGTCATCGGCAAGGAGATGGACATCGAGCCCTTCCGCCGGGGCATCCCCCAGCTGGCGGCGGCCCTCAGCCCCGACGGCTCCGAGGCGGCGGCCCGGGCCATCATGACCACCGACACCAAGGTCAAGGAGGTGGCCGTGGAATTCACGGCCGGCGGCAAGACCTGCCGCCTGGGCGGCATCGCCAAGGGCAGCGGCATGATTCACCCCAACATGGCCACGATGCTCTGCTTCCTGACCACCGACGCGGCGGTTTCGCCGGCGATGCTCCAAAAGGCCCTCTCCGAGGACGTCCCCGACAGCTTCAACCAGGTGAGCGTGGACCGGGACACCTCCACCAACGACACCGTCACCATCCTGGCCAACGGCCTGGCCGGCAATCCGGAGATTGCCGCGCCCGGCCCGGACTACGACGCCTTCGCCGCGGCGCTGGCCTACGTGACCCGGCGGATGTCCTTCCTCATCGCCTCCGACGGCGAGGGGGCCAGCCACACCATCGTCTGCCAGGTGACCGGCGCGCCCGACAAGGAGACGGCCCGGGCCGTGTCCCGGTCGGTCATCTCCTCGAACCTCTTCAAGGCGGCCATCTTCGGCCGGGACGCCAACTGGGGCCGGATCCTCTGCGCCATCGGCTACACCGAGGCGGAGTTCGACGTGAGCCGGGTGGACGTGACGCTCCGGTCCCAGGCCGGCAGCGTCCTGGTCTGCCGCCAGGCGGCCCACAGCCCGTACAGCGAGGAGGAGGCGTCCAAGATACTCTCCGAGGAGGTCGTCACCGTCCTGGTGGAGATGCACCAGGGCAGCGGCGAGGCCACCGCCTGGGGCTGCGACCTGACGTACGACTACGTGAAAATCAACGGTGATTACCGGACCTGAGGAGGGACGACCGTGAAGGACAGAACCATTGCCGACGTGCTGACCGAGGCCCAGCCGTACATGAAGAAGTACACCGGCAAGATTGTCGTGGTGAAATACGGCGGCAACGCCATGGTGGACGAACACCTGAAGGACGCAGTCATGGAGGACATCATCCTCATGAACATGCTGGGCATCCGGACGGTCCTGGTCCACGGGGGCGGGCCGGAAATCAACCAGCTGCTCCAGCGGCTGGGCAAGGAGTCCCGGTTCGTCGGCGGCCTGCGGTACACCGACCAGGAGACCATGGAAGTGGTCCAGATGGTCCTGGCCGGCAAAATCAACAAGGACCTGGTGGCCCGGCTCTGCGCCCGCAACGGCAAGGCCATCGGCCTGTGCGGCGTGGACGCGGGGATGATTCAGTGCCGCCGCCACAGCGAGGAGGACCTGGGCCTGGTGGGGGACATCGTCGGCGTCAACGTCTTTCCCATCGTCCAGGCCCTGGAGAGCGGCATGATTCCCGTGGTGGCCACCATCGGCGCCGACGGCGAGGGCCAGACCTACAACATCAACGCCGACACCGCCGCCGCGGCCCTGGCCATCGGCCTGGGGGCCTGCAAGCTGGTGGCCCTGACGGACATCCCCGGCCTGCTGATGGACAAGGACGACGAGTCCACCCTGATTCACGAGGTGCAGATCAGCCGCGTCCCCAAGCTGGTGGCCCAGGGGGTCATCTCCGGCGGGATGCTGCCGAAAATCGCCTGCTGCGTGGACTCCATCGCCAAGGGCGTCCAGGAGGCGGTCATCATCGACGGCCGGAAGGAACACGCCATCCTCCTGGAGATGTTCTCCGACCAGGGCAACGGCACGCTGTTTTATTGACGGAAGGAGCGGAATACCATGACCAGTGAACAACTGCAGGCGTTGGACCAGGCGCACGTCTGCCACACCTACGCCCGTTTCAATCTGTGCGTGGACCATGGGAAGGGGGCCACCTGCTATGACCCGGAGGGGAAGGCGTACGTGGACTTCTCCTCGGGCATCGGCGTCAACTCCCTGGGCTTCTGCGACGAGGACTGGGTCCGGGCCGTGACGGCCCAGGCCGGAAAGGTCCAGCACATCAGCAACCTTTTCTACACCGAGCCCTGCGCCGTGCTGGCCCAGCTGCTGTGCCAGCGGACGGGGATGGAGAAGGTGTTCTTCTGCAACTCCGGCGCCGAGGCCAACGAGGGCGCCATTAAGACGGCCCGGAAGTACAGCTTCGACAAGTACGGCAGGGGCCGCCAGGAGATTATCGCCCTGGAGAATTCCTTCCACGGCCGGACCATGGCGACCCTCTCGGCCACAGGCCAGGCGGTGTACCACAACTTCTTCTTCCCCTTTGTGGAGGACTTCACCTTCGTGGAGGCCGGGAACCTGGCGCAGCTGGAGGCGGCCGTGGGGGAGAAGACCTGCGCGGTGATGCTGGAGCTGGTCCAGGGGGAGGGCGGCGTCATCGCCCTGGACCCCGACTACGTCCGGGCCGTGGAGCAGCTCTGCCGGGAGAAGGACCTGCTGCTGGTGGTGGACGAGGTCCAGACCGGCGTGGGCCGGACCGGGAAGTTCCTGGCCTGTGAGCACTACGGCATCCACCCCGACGTGGTGACCATCGCCAAGGGCATCGGGGCGGGCCTGCCCCTGGGGGCGGTGCTGTTCGGGGAGAAGACCGCCTCGGTCCTGGGCTACGGCCAGCACGGCACCACCTTCGGCGGCAACCCGGTGGCCTGCGCCGGCGGCCGCGTCGTGCTGGAGAAGCTGGACGAGGCCCAGCTGGCCCTGGTCCGGGAGAAGGCCCAATACCTCCGGGAGAAGCTGATGCAGCTGCCCCACGTGGCCGCGGTGACGGGCCTGGGCATGATGATTGGCATCGAGCTGGCCGACGGCAAGGAGGCCAAGAAGGTGGTGGAGCTGGCCATCGAGGAGGGCGTCATCCCCCTGACGGCCAAGAGCAAGGTGCGGCTGCTGCCGCCGCTGACCATCACCTATGCGGAACTGGACCAGGGCCTGGAGGCCCTGGCGCGGGCCCTGGCGCGGGCCTGACATATCGGCGAATCCCTCCCGCCGGCGGGCCGTCCCCGCTGGCGGGATTTTCCTGTATCAAAGAAAAACCTCCGGGAAATACTGTCAGAAAGCCAACGACGCGGAGGGTACGGGATGCAGGGGAAAGTGGAAATCTGCGGCGTCAACACCTCGAAGCTGAAGACGCTGAAAAACGACGAGATGATGGAGCTGCTCCACCGGAGCAAGCAGGGGGACCAGGCCGCCCGGCAGAAATTGGTGGAGGGGAACCTCCGGCTGGTGCTGTCGGTCATCCAGAAGTTCCTGGGCCGGGGGGAGAACCCCGACGACCTGTTCCAGGTGGGGTGCATCGGCCTCCTCAAGGCCATCGAGAACTTCGACGAGACGAAGCTGGTCCGGTTTTCCACCTACGGCGTGCCGATGATTGCCGGGGAGATCCGCCGCTACCTCCGGGACAACAGCGCCATCCGCGTCAGCCGCTCGGTCCGGGATACGGCCTACAAGGTCCTCCAGTGCAAGGAGAAGATGATTGCCGAGAACAACCGCGAGCCCACCCTGGCCGAGATTGCCCGGCGGCTCCAGCTGCCGGAGGAGGACGTGGTCTACGCCATGGACGCCATCTCCCTGCCGGTGTCCCTCTACGAGCCGGTCTACGCCGACGGGGGAGACCCCCTGACGGTCATGGACCAGGTCCGGGACGAGAAGAACACCGACGACCACTGGGTGGAGCGCATCGCCCTGCGGGAGGCCATCGGCCGGCTGAACCCCCGGGAGAAGCACATCCTGGCCCTGCGGTTCTTCGACGGCAAGACCCAGATGGAGGTGGCCGGGGAGGTGGGCATCAGCCAGGCCCAGGTCTCCCGGCTGGAGAAGAGCGCGCTGACGGCCATCCGCAAGGCCATCACCGTCTCGTAGTTCTTCCCGCCGCCGCCGGCGCATAGGCTCTCCCAGGAGCCTGTTGGGAAAGGAGCGGGGGACATGCAGGAGAAATTCAGCGAGTTCCGCTGCAAGGAGATTATCAACGTCTGTGACGGCTGCCGCCTGGGGTTCGTCTCGGACCTGGAGCTGGAGCTGCCGTCGGGCCGGATCCTGGCGATTATCGCGCCGGGGCCCCGGCGGTTTTTCGGCCTCTTCGGCCGGGAGTACGACTACTGGATCCCCTGGCCGTGCATCCGGCGCATCGGCAGCGACATCATCCTGGTGGAGGCGGATCTGGAAAAGTTCCGGCGGCCGCTGGAGAAGAAGGGCCTGCTGGAGTAGCCTTCGGCCGTGCCGCCGCAGGGGGGCCATGGCCGGCTTGCCCAGCAAAAAAACCCGGGAAAGATACAAAAAACCCCTTGCGTTTTCCGAGGACATCGGGTATAATTCTCCAGGATTGTGCTTAGCGGCACAGACGACACCACACACACCCAGGGATTTTCCTGTTCCGTGCCCGGCTTCCGGGTCACAGGAGGAGATGAGCGGGGTGGCGGTATCTAACGAATTAGGAGGAACAATACTATGGCAGTCGTATCCATGAAGCAGCTGCTGGAGGCCGGCGTCCACTTCGGCCACCAGACGAGACGGTGGAACCCCAAGATGGCCACCTACATCTACACCGAGCGCAACGGGATCTATATCATCGATCTCCAGAAGACCGTCAAGAAGCTGGAGGAGGCCTACAACTTCGTCCGGGACCTGGCCGCCGGCGGTCAGTCGCTGCTGTTCGTGGGCACCAAGAAGCAGGCCCAGGACGCCATCCGCGAGGAGGCCGAGCGGGCTGGCCAGTTCTACGTCAACGCCCGGTGGCTGGGCGGCATGCTGACCAACTTCAAGACCATGCGCACCCGCATCGACCGGCTGGCGCAGCTGCGGAAGATGGAGGCCGACGGCACCTTCGCCATGCTGCCCAAGAAGGAAGTCATCAAGCACCAGGGCGAGATTGCCAAGCTGGAGAAGTACCTGGGCGGCGTCAAGGAGATGAAGAAGCTGCCCGGCGCTCTGTTCATCGTGGACACCCGCAAGGAGCGCAACGCCATCGCCGAGGCCCAC
>CAJFNZ010000135.1 GCA_904395905.1 uncultured Oscillospiraceae bacterium
CCATGAGCGGCGGCAACTCCGGCAGCCCCCTGATCGACGGGGACGGGGCGGTGCTGGGCATCAACACCGCCGCCTCGGAACTGGACCAGAACCTGTTCTACGCCGTCAGCATCAGCGAGATCCTGCCCATGCTGGACCGGAACAATATCCCCTATACCCTCTACGAGGGCTCCGCCCTGCCCGAAAATACCATACTCTACGCGGGGATCGCCGCCGCTGTGGTCGTGGTGGTGGTCATCCTCCTGATCGTGGCGGCGTCCCGGAAGAAGAAAAAGAGAGCCGCCGCTGCCGCGCCGGCCCAGGAGGCGCCAAAGCCGGAGCGCTCCCCGGTGATCCGCTCCATGGCCCCCCAGCACGGGGGCCTGGTGGTGCAACTCCACCACCAGCCGGTGCAGGTCGGCCGGGACAGCGCCGTCTGCCGGATCGTCTATCAGGACGGGACCCCCGGCGTCAGTTCCCGCCACTGCCAGGTGTACTACGACGAGGGGACGGGCATGTTCGTGGTGACGGACCTCAACTCCACCTACGGCACGTTCCTGGCGGGAGGGCAGCGCCTGCAGCCCAACACCGCCACCCCGCTGCCCCCCAAGAGTTCTTTCTACCTGGGCGAGGTGGACAACACCCTCTACGTGGATTTGGAGTGAGTTATGAAACTGCGCGCCTATACGTACACCAACCGGGGCGGCCGGGACCACAACGAGGATTCTCTTCGCGCCTGGACCGAGGGCAGCCGGGGGATCTATGTGCTGGCGGACGGCCTGGGAGGCCACGCCTGCGGCGAGGTGGCCTCGGCCCTGGCGGTGGACACCATCTTCACCGGCATGTCCGAAGCGGAGGCCCTGGACGAGGCGTCCCTTCTGGAGCGGTTCCAGGCCGCCAACGGGGAGATCCTCCGCCGCCAGCAGGAGAATCCCGCCCAGGCGGAGATGCGGACCACCGCCGTGGCCCTGGGCCTCTCTGAGGAGGGGGCTGTGTGGGCCCACATCGGGGACTCCCGGCTCTACCACTTCTCCGGCGGGGAACTGGCCGGCGTGACCAAGGACCACTCCGTCACCTACCGGAAATTCCTGGGGGGCGAGATCTCCTATATGGACGTCTACCACGACGACGACCGCTCCCGCCTGCTGCGGGTGCTGGGCCGGGAGCCCTGCAAGCCGGAGGCCGACCGGGGCGCCGCCGCGCCAGGGGACGCCTTCCTGCTGTGTTCCGACGGGTTCTGGGAGTTCGTCTACAACGAGGAGATGCAGGCGGACCTGTGCAAAGCCCCCACGCCCCAGGCGTGGGCGGAGGAGATGCTGCTGCGGCACATCCGCCGGACGCCGCCGGGAAATGACAACTTCTCCCTGATCGCCGTCTTTGTGGAGGAATGAGAGGATGAGACGCCTTTTTTCAACGCTTTTGACCGGGGCATTGGCGCTGTTTCTGGCCTGCGAGGCCCAGGCGGCGGCCAGCGCCGACCTGGTGCGGGTCTTCGTGTACGGGGATTCCCTATACGCCTATGTGGACATTACCGGCGCGGAGGCGCCCATCACCAAGGCGGACGCGGAGATCGCCGGGCGGGTCTGCCCGGCCTCCGGCCCCCTGGAGACGGTGCGCCAGGCCGGGTTCCCGGTGACATGGCTCCTGCTGGTGGACAACTCCAACTCCATGCCCCCTTTCCGGGAGGATGCGGTGGCCTTTGCCGGCAGTCTGGCGGCTGCCTGCGGGGAAGAGAGCCGCTTCCTACTGGCCTCCTTTGGGGATGCGTTCACCCTGCTGGAGGAGGATGTTCCCGCGGACCAACTGGCCCAGGCCATGGAGGAGATCCCCATGGACGAGACAGTGACCCGCCTCCACAGTTCCATCAGCGCCGCCCTGGACTACTTCGACGCCCTGCCCCGGACGGGCAATGAACTGCGGGGCGTGGTGGTGCTGTCCGACGCGGTGCAGTACGACCCCAGCGCCGCCGTCTCCTACGAGGAGTTGCTGGAGCGGATCAACGCCTCCGACGTGATGCTCCACTGCGTGGGATTTGGCGCGGACACCGCCGCCCTGGAGAGCATGGGGGCCCTGGCGGAGGCCTCCGGCGGCCTCCACCAGGTGGTGGGGGCGGACCTGGCCGCGTCGGAGGCCGGCGCGGCCCTGGCGGAGGCGGCCGGGAATCTGTATGTGACCCACTTCTCCCTCCAGGGGGTGACCCTTGGAGAGACGGAGGAGGTGTCCGTCACCTTTGCCTCCGGCGGGGAACTTGCCTGCCGCGCCTCGGCCCGGTTCCGCGCTCCGGAGGCGGCAGACGGTGGGGAGACAGACGCCCCGGAGGAAGATGATGGACAGGAGCCGCCGCCTCAGACGACTGTGCCGCCGGCGGATTCGGCCAACACCGGCGGGGAGCGTGCCCCGGCCTCCGAAGGGGCCTCTGAGGGAGAGGGAAACACCCTCTCAGCCGTCCTGCCGTATGCGGCCGTCTGCGCGGTGGTGCTGGTCGCCATCGCGGCGGCGGTGTTCCTGCCCCGCCGCAAGTCCAAGGCGGCGCCTCCCGCCGCCGCGGCCTCTGAAGCCCCCGGGATCTTCCTGCGCCTGGAAGTCCTGCAGGGGACATGCGCCAGCGGGACGGAGTTCACCCTCTCCGGGGAACTGCTCATCGGCCGGGACAGTGCCTGCGGCATCTGCATCCCCGATGCCTCGGTCTCCCGCCGCAACAGCCGCCTCTTCCTGGCCAACGACGCGGTATACATCGAGGACCTGGGCTCCCAGAACGGCACCCGGGTCAACGGCGCTCCCATCGAGATGGCCAGCCGCCTGCGCAGCGGCGACGAGATCGCCGTGGGGGATGCGCTGTTCCGGCTGAAGTTCTGACAGGATCGCTGGTTTCGAAATAGGGGGTTCGGCCCTTTGTATGCTTGATGATACGGTATTTTTCTCACTTTTTTTGCCGCGACAGGGAAGAGAATCTGGAAAGATTGGGACAACACAATAGACCATCATATGAGGAGAGCGTGGATGCCGTTGCGGCGTCCACGCTCGTTCTGTCATAATTCCGGATGGCACAGGTGGATCACCTGGGCGGCGCCCAGGGCCTCCGCCTCGCTGGGGTCGTGGGTCACCAGGAGGACCGTCCGCCCTTCGCATCGGCGGCGGGTGTAGGACAGGACCAGGGCTTTTGTCTCCGCGTCCAGGCCCTTGAAGGGTTCGTCCAGGAACAGCACGTCCCACCGGGCCAGCAGCGCCCGGAGGATGGCCACCCGGCGGCGCATCCCGCCGGAGAACTCCGCCACCCGCTGCCCGCCGCAGCCGGCAAGTCCCACCGCCGCCAACGCCTCCTCCGCCTCCTTGGCGGAGAGGGAGGGATTTACCAGACGCAGGTTGGCCTGGGCGCTTAAATTCTCGCACAGCCGGTCCTCCTGGAACACGGCGCTCTGGCGAAGGCCCTCAAGGCCCTCCACCGTGCCGCCGTCGGCGGTCTCCAGCCCCATGAGGAGGCGCAGCAGGGTGGTCTTGCCGCCGCCGGAGGGGGCCATCACCGCGGTGACGGCCCCGGCGGGGAAGTCGGCGGAGAAGTTTCGCAGCACGGCCTTGTCCCCAAAGGATTTGGAGAGGTTCCGAACCTGAATGGCGTACATCAGCCCTCACATCCTCTCAAGACGCCGCCCGGCCCAGTCCACCAGGGCGAGAAACAGTTTTTCAAACCCCAAACTCACCAGGACGATGACCACCGTCCAGGCCAGGAGATCCGGGGTGTTGAGGTAGATCTTGGCCTGCTGGAGCTGCTCGCCGATGGAGCCCTCGGGCATGCCGATGACCTCGGCGGCCACCCCGGCCTTCCAGCTCAGCCCCACCGCCACGGCGCAGGCGGAGCGGAAGTAGGGCAAGACCTGGGGCGCGTAGAGATAGCGGACCCTGCGCCAGGGGGGGATCTGAAAGACCCGGGCCATCTCCAGAAGATCCCGGCCGGTCTCCCAGATGCCGATGGACACATTGGTGTAGATGATCGGAAGCACGATAAGAAACGCGATCAAAATGGCCAGATACCTGGAGGGGAACAGCAGCAGCGCCAGAATGATGAAAGAGGCCACCGGCACGGACTTCACCGCCAGCATCAGCGGTTCCAGCAGTTCCCGCACCCGGGAGAACCGGGCGGCCAGGCTCCCCAGGAGGATGCCAAGGGCCGTGGCCAGAAGAAAACCGCCGCCGATCCGCAGCAGGGAGGAGGCGATGGAGGCCCAAAAGAACCCCTCCAGCGCCAGTTGTCCCAGGCGGATCACCACCCGCGCAGGGGAGACCAGGAAGAGGTCCTGGCCGATGACCATGCTGGCGATCTGCCACACCGC
>CAJFNZ010000136.1 GCA_904395905.1 uncultured Oscillospiraceae bacterium
GGGGGATTTCGCGGCGTGCGCGCCGCGACCAGAGGGCGCTGCCCTCTGGACACCCGCCGCCTTTTGAAAAAGGCGGGCGAAAACTTTGAATAACGCAACGAAAAACTCTGCGCTGCCGCCAAAAAAGACTCGGTTTTTCAGAGCTCCACCGTGCCGTGCGCGCACGGCGGCAGGGGCCCGATAGTCAAGCCACAGCAGTTGTGTATTGTAATCTAAATCTCTTGGCGGCCCTGGAAGGCGCGGAGGAGGGTGATTTCGTCGGCGTATTCCAGCTGGCTGCCCATGGGGATGCCGTAGGCCAGGCGCGTCACACGGACTTCCAGGGGGCGCAGCAGCCGTGAGAGATACATCGCCGTGGCCTCGCCCTCGGTGTCCGGGTTGGTGGCCATGATGACCTCCCGCACGCCGCCCTCGGCCACGCGGGAGAGCAGCTCCTTGACGCGGATGTCGTCCGGCCCGATGTGGTTCAGCGGCGAGATGACGCCGTGGAGCACGTGGTATACGCCCCGGTACTCCCGTGCCCGCTCCATGGCGATGACGTCCTTCGGCTCGGCCACCACGCAGATCTGGCCGTGATTCCGCTCCTCGTCGGCGCAGATGGAGCAGAGGTCCTGGTCCGTCAGGTTCTGGCAGACCGGGCAGGTCCGCACGGTCCGCTTGGCCTCGGTGATGGCCTCGGCAAAGGCCGCCGCCTGGTCGTCGGGCAGGCCGAGGATGTAAAAGGCCAGCCGCTGGGCCGTCTTGCTGCCGATGCCCGGCAGGCGGGCGAACTGCTCGGTCAGCCGCTCCAGGGCGGCGGGGAAGTAGCGCATCTCAGAGGAGCCCGCCCAGGTTCATCCCGCCGGTCAGCTTCGACATGGCGGAGGCGGACTCGGCTTCCGCCGTGCGCATGGCCTCGTTGACCGCGGCGATAATCATGTCCTGGAGCATCTCCACGTCCTCGGGATCCACGGCCTCCGGGTCGATGGCCAGGCTCTGGACCTCATGCTTGCCGTTGACCGTGGCCGTCACCATGCCGCCGCCGGCCGTGGCCGAGTAGGTCTTCGTCTCCATCTCCTGCTGCATCTTCAGCAGCTCCTGCTGCATCTTCTGGGCCTGCTTCATCATGTTCATATTCATGCCGCCGCCCATGTTCATGCCGCGAAATCCACCTTTTGCCACAGTTCTCGCTCCTTTTTATTTGATGTCAAAGATGTCCCCGTGCTGCCGGCCGAAGTCCAGCAGCGCCTGGAACCGGTCCTCGCCCTCCGGCGCGCCGTTGCCCACGGCCACCCGGACGGCCACCGGCCGTCCCAGCAGCTCCGCCGCCTTCGCCCGGATGAGCCCCATGGCCTGGGGCGTGTCCACCATCTTCTGGACGAAGGGCGTCTCCACGGCCAGCACCAGGGTGTCCCCCTGGAGCTGCGGCCGCACCCCGGGCAGGAAGCTGCGCAGACTCGGCAGCAGCTGCGGCCCGACGGCCTGGACCAGGTCCGTCCAGAAGCCGATGGGCAGTTCCGACGCCGTCGGCGCCGCCTGCGTGGGGGCCGCCCTGCGGGGCGCCGGCTCCGGCGGCGGAAGCGCCGGCCCGCCGGGTTCGTCCTCGTCGCCCGGGAAGGGCGGGCGGTCGTCGTCCCAGCCATCGTCAGACGGCGGCGCGACGGTCAGGCGGCCGGAGGCCAGCTGCTGCTCCAGCCGCGTCAGCCGGGCGTTCAGGGATTCGGCGTCCAGCTGCAATTCCGGGGCGCAGAGCTCCAGCAGGCACAGCTCCATGTCCAGCCGCCGGTCGGCGCTTTTAGAGAAGCCCGAGGCGGTCTCCTGGAGCCGCGCCGTAATCCGCAGCAGCTCCCCGGCCGAGAAGCGGTCCAGAAGCCCGGCCACCTCCCGGTCGGTGCAGACGCCCGAGACCATCGACGCGCCGCTCTTGGGCGCCGTCTTGAGAATCAGCAAATCGCGGGCCAGGCTGGTCAGTTCGCCGGCCATGGCCGCCACGTCCTTGCCGCCGGCGTAGAGCCCCGCAAACAGCTCCAGGGCCCGGGCCGCGTCCCGGCCGGCCACGGCCTCCATCAGCTGGGCCGTCTTCCGGTCGCCGGCCAGGCCCAGGCAGCGGTAGACCTCCTGGGCCGTCAGGGTTCCCGTTGCGCCGGAGGCGCACTGGTCCAGCAGGCTCAGCCCGTCCCGCAGGGCCCCGTCGGCCAGCCGAGCCAGGAGATCCAGGGCCTCGGGCTCCACGGGGATGCCCTCCTGGTAGGCCACGTAGTTCAGCCGCCCGGCGATGTCCTCGGGCAGCAGCCGCCGGAAGGAGAACCGCTGGCACCGCGAGAGGATGGTCGCCGGCACCTTGTACAGCTCCGTGGTGGCCAGGATGAAGAGCAGGTGGGCCGGCGGCTCCTCAATAATCTTCAGCAGCGCGTTGAAGGCCGCCGTGGAGAGCATATGGACCTCGTCGATGATGTAGACCCGCATCCGCACCTGGGCGGGGGAGTAGACGGCGTCGTCCCGGAGGGCGCGGACGTTGTCCACGCCGTTGTTGGAGGCGGCGTCAATCTCCAGCACGTCCATACAGCTGCCGGCGTCGATGGCCCGGCAGCTGGGGCAGTCGTTGCAGGGGTTGCCGTCGTGGGGGTGCTCGCAGTTGACGGCCTTGGCCAGAATCTTGGCGCAGGAGGTCTTTCCGGTACCGCGGGTCCCGGTGAAGAGATAGGCGTGGCTCAGCCGGCCGGTCGTCAGCTGCGCCTTGAGCGTCTCGGTGACGCTCCGCTGGCCCACCACGTCGTCGAAGATCTGCGGGCGGTATTTCCGGTACAGCGCCTGGTACAACGGCCTTCCTCCTTCCGAAAAGACAGGAAACGGCCCATGGCAAGATCGCACACCGGCCTCTGAATCATGCGCTATATCCGTTACCCACGCAGCCTGCTCAGAAACGGCTGCCTCACGGCACACGAGAGGTTCCGCTTAATGCTGCTCGGTTCCCCGCCTGACATGGTTCACGGGTTCTCGTTGCGTAAGACCGGTTCCTCATCACCACTTACATGGGTCAGACGATACAGCGCACACCCTCGGGCCGGGATTCATCCCCGCTGTAGCGGATTGCGGGCGACAGGGCACCGCTAACTCCCCGACTAGTGCGACCTTGCCACACGCCGTTTTTTTAGATAACAATACACAGCTGCTGTGGCTTGACTTCGTCGGAGCAAAGTCCGCTAAGCTCCGTTTCCGCCTGGCGGCGAAAACTACGCCCGCTCCCTTGCTCCTCCTCTCCCCACGAGACTGTCGTCTCGCGGGGCCCCCGTTTGTTTCCGCCTACGGGCAGCGTCATCAA